>JANTGD010000122.1 GCA_024763135.1 Thiotrichales bacterium
GTGATGGATGCAAAGTCCCGCCACCCTCCTCTGACTGAGGCGCCCTAAAGGGTTGGCGAATGCAGATTGGTGTCTTCAGCGTCGGTCAGACGTTTTCTTACGCAGCTGCGCGATGACAGCTCCGGGTTTGGAATCTCTACCGAACCTTATATTAGAGTCACCTAATATATTGTTTTTAAGCAGGTTTTTTCCTGTCAGCATTGTGATTCCAGGTGATGGATGCCGTCAAAACTCGGAGCTAGGGCATAACAGGAAACAATGCGCGGAATGGTGGTGAAAAATCAGGGTAGATCCGAATGGAAATTACAATAGATTTCTGCTAAGTAGCGATGAATGAGCGTTCGTGACTGATTGAAGAGTGATGTGACGGAGAGTAGCTGTTGTTTGATGGCGTCCATTGGCATGGCTGCAGGGGATGCAAAGCAACGACGATTGAGTTGTTGGGAGATCGTCTGGGCGCGCCTGTCGTCTTGTTTAAGAGCCCATTCTTCCAAAGTAGTCACGGCGCTATTTTCCAATAACAGTCGTCGGAGGCTGTGCGCCTCAGTCGCTTGCATGATTGCGTTACGAAACTGCCGATGATTTGCCACTTGACAGCTGAGCCGGCGAACGAAGTGGAGCAGTCCGGCAAAAACCGCTGCAAGTGCTAAAGTGAGTGTCAGCCAGGCCCATTGAGGAAACTGCCAGACGCTCGGTAATCGGTGACCGAGCGTTTTGAGCCTCGCTTGTTGAGGGTCATAGTAGCGCAGTTGGAGTTGCGGCCCCGCACCCAGCGACCAGTTGGGTACCGGCACATGCCAGCGTACGCTGCTGTCGCCGCTTTGTGCATCGATGCGGTGTTCAACGAACGTGACCTGTTCAGCAGCACGGCCGGCTACGTGCATCAAAGCTGTTCGGATGCCATAACTGTCTTCAGTTAATAGACCGTTACTTGATGCCTCTACCGACCAGTATGGCTGTCCCGTAGGATCATGTTCGAGTCGGCTGCTGATTTGCAGGTGGCCGATGACCAGCGTTGGTGGCAGATAGGCCGGCAGAGGCATAGCGTGAATATCGCGGTAAGGGAGATGGAAAATCCAGCGCCCCGCGCCTCTTACAGTGATGGTCGGTGGTGTGAGGTGTAGATTTCCCGCGGCAAGGGGTATGACTGACCAACGCAGCAGGACAGCATCGCCCCGGCTGGTTTCTTCAACCTTGGAGGTGAGTGACCGGATGACGAGCGCCGGGGCTTCCCAGGACTCGATATGCAGCTGCTCGTTGCCTGGGGTGCGCGGCACTCGGACCGTGATCTCAAACGGTTCGCCTACGCGTACCGTCGTGGGTGTAGGCAACCACACCGGTGCGAGTGTGTGCCCTTTTCTCGTCGCCGGAACGACCTCGATGCGGGTTGCCGGGAGGACCGTTCCCCCATGGGCGATGGGGCCCAAGGTCAATAATCCTTCGCGGCGTGGGAACAGGCGTAATGACTCGATCGCGGTGACTTGCTCAGCCTGTCTGTCCACGGTGAAATCCCGCCGTTCCACGTAAAAGTCGTCATCCCAGGCGGACAGGTCGGCACGTCCATGATCCTCCTTGCCACGATAGATCAAGCGCGCATGCAATATCCGGCCGAGTTTAACCTTGTGCTGAGCTATTTCCAGGTGCAGTTCCGCCGCAGCCTGTGTGGGACCGGCGATGAAGAGTGTCGTTAGCAGCAGTAGTGTGCAGACGCCCAGTGCAGCTTTCTGTGACATTACCATGCTCGCTGATTGGGAATGCGTCTGGGTTGTTCGGGTACGCCGGGCAGACCAATTTCCAGGGGCAATAGGCGGGTATACAGGGCCATGGGGCTATCGGGAGGCGGTCGACTGGGGGTTTTCGCCCAGCTACGTGGCTCGGTTGCATGGCTGATTGCCGCGTTGGCTTGAGCCAATGCAACACCACGTGCGATCAACGCTTGCAGGTCGGTGTCGGTACTATACAAAGGTTGTTCAGCATGTGGTGCCGCAGGCAGCTCCATACCCGCCGCAAGACGCTCGAGCATGTCTGCTGGCATGTCTTTCGCTTGGGCGCGAAACTCAGCACGCTTGCGTGCGCGCGCCAGGTCGGCAATTTCTTTGCGAACTGACAGTGCTAACGCATGGGCAAACGACGTGTTGACTTGCACCTTGTCCTGCGCGACGCCAAGCGAGCCGGCTTCCCGGAACAAGACTTCAGCTTCCTCATAGGCACCCAAGCGAAAGTACACGAGTCCCAAATTGAATACCGCCCGGCCACGCAATGCGTCGTCGGATGCGTGCCAGGCTGCATTGGCAAACGCGCGACGCGCGCAGTCGTAGTCTTGCAGGTAATAGCAGGCCAGCCCTTCACCGAACTGGCTGAAATAGTCCTGGGCTTGGGAGAATTTCGCCCGGGCCTGTGCATAGTGACCCTCAGCCAAGGCGCGACGGGCAGCGTCTAAATTGCTCCCGGCCCAAGTGGTCTGGGGCTGCAGTAGCAACAATAATGCCCCTACACACACCCACCCGACCCAGCTTTGTAACGGAGGTATGGCATTGCGCGGATGTGGGGCGCGGATTGCTAGCAGCAGGGACGTGATGCCCATGAGCAGCGGCAGGAAAAACCATTCCTGCCAGAGTATTGCGTGTTGGTTTGTGGCGTCGATTTTAGGGCTGGAGCGCAGCAGCAGATCTTCAAGTGATACAGCGGTTAAATCTTCCCACGGAAGGTACTGTCCCCCGACCTGGTTAGCGAATTTGCGCATTTGAGAAGTGGCGCGGCGGGTTAGGGCAGCTGGTGTCTGGGTGGTCACCTCGGTGCCGGATGCAATGATGGGTATGCGTGTCTGTTCTTCACCTCCCAGGCCGATGATGAGTAGCTGAAGATCTTGCCGCATCGCATCGTCGGTGGCGCCGAAAATCTGCTCGGCAGCGGCGTAGTCTGCATTCGTAAGATCCCCATCGCTAAACCAAATCAACGCCTGTTTACCCGTGCCGCCCTTGAGCGCAGAGAGCGCAATCTGCATTCCCTGTGCCAGGTGATTACCTAGCGTTGGGAGTGTCAGATGATTGAGGTCTTTGAGCAATGTCTGAGCAGTTTTTATGTCTGGGGTCGGTGGGAACAACAAATGCCCATGCCCGGCGTACACTGCGACGCCAATAGCAAGCTCAGCGGGCGCTTCGTCCAACCAATGCATTGCGAGCGCCTGTGCAGCGGCGCGCCGGCTCGGTAGTCGATCACGGGCAGTCATCGACGCAGAAAGATCAAACAACAACATGAGGCGGTCTTCAGCGGCCCGCGCTCCAGGCGGCAACCAATGTGGAGTGCGTGGGCCAGCCAGAGCCACGCACAGCAGCACCCATCCGATCCAAGCCAAGATTATTCGCAAGCGCGAGCCGAATGAATGGTCGGAAGCGAGCGCCCAGGGAGCCAGCCGCGAATCCAGGCAATCTGCGACGCTGGTGTGCCGGCGCCACAGGACCAGTAGTGAAAGTAGTGCGGGTAAAACAGCCAGCCAGAGCCAGGCAGGCTCGCGCCAATATAAGGGCAGGCTCAAGGCTGATACCTCATCGGTAGCTGTGTGGAGACAGCCGGGAGGAGCAATGCGGCGCCGATCAGCAGCAGGGCACCCCCAATAAACAGGGGATAGAGCGCGATTTGTCGGCGATACTTCTCAGGCGGTGGGCGTTGGTTGCGAAAATCGTTGGCAATCCGTTGTAACGCATCGGCCATAGCTTGGCTGTTGGTGGCGTGGAACATGTGACCACCTCCCAGTTTTGCCAATTTTTGCAGCAGCGTCAAATCGACGGGTTCATACAGCAGCCCAAAGGGGTCTTGTTGCGTGCCTGTGTTGTCGGTTGAACCAATTGCGATGGTGTACAAACGAATATCAGATTGCCTGAGAACCGCAGCGGCATCCTCCGGGGCTTGACTGCCTACCTGCAGGCCTGCGTCGGATAACAAGACGATGGCCCTGGTCTGTGTTGTCCTGCCCTGAAAAGCCTGTGCAGCCAAGTTGAGAGCGGCAGCGGTATCACTGAGCCGACCCCCTAGTGTGGTTTTGAGCCGCCCGACAGCATTTTCCACAAGCCGCTTGTCGGATGTTAGGGGAAGCCATTTAAGTGGCGGATCGCCCAGGACCATGAGCCCCAGCCGCTCACCGGGATAGGCGGTGATAAAGTGTTGCAAAAATGTCTGCATCATCTGCATGCGGGAGACGGGGCGAGCCTCCAAAGCATAGTCCTGCAGATTCATGGTGACCGCTGTGCTGACGATCAGCATCATGTCCAGGGGCACAGGGTGTTGTTCGCTTTCGAGCGGCTGACCCCAGCGGATGGGTTGGCTCAGTGCAATGACACTGCTCAGTAGCCCCATACCAATCAGCCAGGGTATGAGTTGCCTATGCCTGCGCGAGGGAGTTGTCAATTCTTCTGAGTCAAGTTCTGCCAGCAGCGGATAGCGCAGTGTCAAGGCGGGCCACCAGCTCGGTGACTCACAGTTGGCACGCAGACAATAGCCCACCCAAAGACCAATCAGAGGCAGCAGGAGTAACCAGGCGGGGTGTAAGAATTCAATAGGACTCATGGCGGCGCAGGCGCGTGATCAAAGCGATCACTTCAGCAGTCTCAGGCGGGTATCGGGAGAACCGCCAGGCGTCGAGTTGGCGCTTTATTTCAGGGTTCAATATGGGAAGTTTGGCCAGTTGGTGCAGTGCAGTACGGGTATCCGTATGTGCCTGTTGTAGTTCTTTTTGGAGCTGGGTCAGCGGGTCGCGCTGGCGTAGCCTGAAAAATGCGATGATGCTCAGGACGAGTGCGAGCAATCCAATCAGTGCTGCGAGTGGCAAGGCGTGCGTGGGCTCCGATAGTTGAGGTAACGACAAGACCTCTGCCATTCTAATGACTTCTGAAGACATAATGAGATTATTGCTGCCAAATGAGCGTGGTTAGCTCTGCAAAAGCGTCGGCATCGCTTGTAATGACACGGTGCGTGATGTTCAGACGCCGAAACGCCTGTTCCAATTGCACTTGCCGGGCCTGCAAGTGCTGCCATTGGCTGGATGAGAGCTCGGAGGATTGTTGCCCGCCCCAGGACAGGCGCAGGCCTCGACAGCGAGGCAATGCCAGTTCGCTTGCATCGCGCAGCTGCAGTGCGGTGGCGTTGAACTGATGTGCCAGCAGTCTGGCAGCGCGCGTGTTGGTGATTTCGGATTCATATTGTTCACCCGCGGTTGGTGGTGACTCAGGCGCCTTGCGCGGCGTAGTTTGGGGCAGTGACAAGCCGATAAAATCCGACAATAGGACAACCTTGCTGCCCCGTGAAGCGTGTCTCGTTATAAAGTGAAAACAGTGCTGCCAAGTGGTCTCAGCGCGTTCCTCCTTAGCGGGTGGACAGGGCTGTTTGAGACGCTTCACCAAACTGATCAGCTGCCGCTTTGTACGTGCCGGTGGCAGCCATTGGGGGGGCTCATCGAGGCTCAGCAGGCCCACTTCGTGGCCGGCCTGAATCGCCCCTGCAGCCAGCCACAAGGCGATGCGTGCCGCTTGTGCAACCTTGAGCCGTCCGTGTGTTCCAAAGCGCATGCTCGGGCCGCGATCAATCACCAGGTAAAGTGCTTGATTGAGCTCGGCGTGATAACTGCGCGCCATCGTTTGGCCGTAGCGAGCACTCGCCCGCCAGTCGATTAGCCGGGGTTCATCGCCGGGTGCGTATGCGCGAATATCCGCAAAATCGGTGCTCGTGCCCATACGTCGGGAGGGGGTGTCTCCCAATCGCCTGGGTGGCAGGTTTTTTGCGCGCAGTGCAGGGGGAGCGGGGCTGGCCGAGTGCAGCAAAGCCTCAATCTCCGAGTCACTGAGCACGGGAGCGGTGCGCAGATCCTGCAATACAGTCATGGCAACGGTAGCACCTTGATGAGGGCGTGAATCAAATCATCGGCGCTTAACTGGTCGGCTTGCGCCGCAAAATCGAGCACCAATCGATGCCTTAATACCAAAGGCGCCAAATGCACAATGTCTTCAGGCAAAACATAGTCGCGGCCCAGCAGAAACGCGCGCGCCATACTGGCACGCAATAATGAGATCGAACCTCGGGGAGACGCGCCTGCGAGTATCAGGTCAGCGTGCTCTGGCAACCAATGCCCCAGATCACGGGTCGCCACCACGAGCTGAACCGCAAAACGTTCCACGTGTTCCTCTACGAAAACTGCATCAACGCGCTTGCGCAATGCCAGCAGATCGGCAGGTGACATCTGCGCCGAAACCAAGCCTTCGACATGGCCTTCTTCAACCTGACGAGCTCGTCGCGTGATTTCGATCTCTTCATCCAGGCTCGGATAATCGAGCAGGATATGAAAAAGAAACCGATCCAGCTGTGCCTCTGGCAAGGGATAGGTGCCGGATTGTTCCAAAGGGTTTTGTGTGGCCAGCACAATGAATAATTCGGGTAACCGGCGGGTTTGTCCCGCAGCGGTGACTTGATGTTCGGCCATGGCTTCCAATAAAGCCGACTGTACTTTGGGCGGTGCGCGATTGATCTCGTCGGCGAGGAGAATTTCATTGAAAATCGGGCCTGGTAGAAAACGAAAGCGTGTCGTTTCAGGCTCGTAGATTTCGCTGCCGATTAAATCTGCAGGCATGAGATCGGGCGTGAATTGAACGCGTTGAAAGGACGCGTCGAGGGCGTTGGCTAAGGCATGAACCACCGTGGTTTTGGCAAGCCCCGGCGGGCCCTCTAATAACACATGCCCTCCTGCCAACAGTGCTGTAAGCAGCTGTTCGATCAGGCTGTGTTGACCCACAATCACTGCTTCCAGATTGTTGCGCAGAGACGCCAGGGGTGCGGCAGACGGCAGATCTTTCATGTGTGCAATCTATGCTATGCTCGAAAAGATGGCAAGCGGTTTGCATACACAGACTTTAAGCCATCAATCCATTGCAATAGGGGTGAATGTCGTGAGTGAAGAGTCACAGGAAATTACGGGGCAGCCACAGAACGAGCCTCAGCAAATCGCTTATCAGCTGCTAGAAACACCACGTCACTGTGCAGGCGTATTGGGTTACCAATGGATACGCGACGGTTTTAGGTATTTCGCGAAAGCGCCGCTGATCTGGATCGTCATGACGATCATTTTTTTAGCCATCATGGTCTTGATTGGAGTGGTACCGGTCGTCTCATTACTCAGCCCGGTATTAGGGCCGATTTTTATGGGTGGATTGATGCTTGGTTGCCGTGCAATTGATACGGGCCAACCCTTGCGCGTCGCGCACCTGTTTGCAGGATTCAATCGCAATACCGGCAGCCTGGCCGCGGTCGGTGGTCTGTATTTACTGGGTTACCTCGCCATTATCGTGGTGGCCATGCTGATCATGCTATTGAGCGGCGGTGGAGACATGTTTGCAGCGATGTCGGTAGAAACTACCAACGACATACCCACCGATGTCTCGGGAAGCATGCTAATGGTCAGCGGGGGCGTGATGCTACTTGTGGTCATGCTACTTTACATACCTTTGATCATGCTGATTTGGTTTGCACCTGCCCTGGTGGTTTTCCACAATGTACGTCCGATCGCCGCGATGCGTCTGAGTTTCAAAGCTTGTTTACGTAATTGGGTACCCTATCTTCTATATGGCTTGATCGCATTACTGCTAATGATCATCGCCATCGTCCCGATTGGCTTAGGGCTGCTAATCGTCATGCCAGCATTGATTGCCTCAATCTATTTGTCCTATCGAGATATTTTCGAATCCGTGGAACCACCTGCTTAAGGAAGCTCTGATTAATTCTGGCGCGAGTAGAGTGTGGTGAAAAATCGTCCACTTCAAGACGCGGATCTTCGCAATAGCCAGCTATTACCTGCGATCCGCGTCTTGAAGTGGGCGATTTTGCGCTGCAAGATGCCGTGTTACGAATTGATCAGAGCTTCCTTAATCAGCAGGGTGATAGCGCAGGATGAGGGGTAGCTGAGTAGTTGCTTCATATTTTTACACCTTGCTGAGTTGTGATACCGAATTTAGCCAGGACCTGAAAGAAGAAGTGTTGTAAACATTGCGTAAGGTTGTTGCCTGATAAGGATAAGATCGGCTTCTGTCGCCCGTTTTTCAAACCCGAAAACACCGGAATTCCCATGCCCGCTTTCCATGTTGCCCGTTCTATCGTCATTGATGCGCCGCAGGAAAAGGTGCTTACTGTCTTGCGCGATTATCAACAATGGCCGGCCTGGTCACCTTGGCTGATTATGGAGCCAGATTGTCCTCTGCAATTTAGCGGTACTCAGGGAAAGCTGGGCGCGTCTTACGCATGGCGCTGCGCGATGATCGGAGCAGGCAGCATGACTTTTGTGGCGGCCAGTGAGTCCATACTCGAAATGGATCTGGTTTTCATTCGGCCTTTTAAATCCAAGGCCCGTGTGGTGTTTGAAATCGACCCGGTGGGCGATTCACAAAAAGTCACCTGGAATATGTACGGCAGTCTGCCGTTTTTCATGTTTTTTATGACAAAAATGATGAAGGCCTGGATCGGGTTGGACTACGACCGAGGCCTGAAAATGCTCAAGCGCTATGTCGAAACCGGACAGTTACCTTCAAAAACTGAAGTCATTGGCATAGGAGAAATGACCTCGGTTACCTTCGTTGGCATCGCAAACAGTGCGCCGAAACTCGAAGCATTGGGCGAAACCATGAGCACAGACTTCAAACGCCTTCATGCCTTGTTCGAGGAAAAAGGCTGGCCCATTGGGCACCCCGGTTTTTCGCTCTATCAGCAATTCGACATGTTCACAACCGCTGCAGAATTCATCTCGGCCATACCCGTAGAAAAGCCGGTTACCGTTGATGCGCCATTTATTTGCGACACACTTCGCGCAGGGGGAACCTTTACCGTTAAACACACTGGCGATTATGAATTTCTGGGCAACGCCTGGGCCATGGCAAAAACGGTCGCACGACATAAAAAATTAAAAGTGAGAAAAAAACCCATGGGACTGGAGCGATACCTCAATAATCCAGCCGAAACGCATCCTGAGGACTTGCAGACCGAGGTGGTGCTCTTCCTCAAGTAGCCTTGAACCTAAAAACCTCAGTTGGGCGCAAAAAAGACGCGTAAGATATTGATGTGCATGGTGAATCGGAAAGACTCGTGGTCACCTTATTGGTGATGAGAG
>JANTGD010000123.1 GCA_024763135.1 Thiotrichales bacterium
ATCACCAATAAGGTGACCACGAGTTTTTCTGATTCACCAGGCACACCAATTGCTTACGCGTCTTTTTCGCGCCCAACTGCGGAATCTAGGTTGAACGGGACGATTTTTCACCATAATCTGCTCGCGCCAGAATGAAGCAGAGCTTCCTAAAATCGAGTGGGCAAAGAAGATTGTACAGAAATCGGCTGATCGCCGGCAATGCTCCGGCCCTTGCAAAGAAGCATGATAACAACTGGGCGATGGGGCTTTGCCCACCTATCTACGGTTTAACTCGGGCTTGATATCGAACGGCTATACCTGTGTCGGCGTGATCAGAGCGGATACGCCCGGATTGGCAGCTCAGGCACATTGAGCTGCAGGCGCTCCAGCATTTTTTGGCTGGCGTGCAGCTTCCCCGCTTCGTCCATCAGCAAAACGTACTCAATGCCCAGGCGTTGGCAGACTGCGATGAAATCTTTTGCACCTGCAATCATGAGTGCCGTTGCCGCGGCGTCCGCCAGTCCGGGATCGTTATGGATAACCGTAACAGCACGCGCGCCGTGCGTGGGTTCACCGGTTCTCGGGTCGATAATGTGATGTCGACGTTGTCCATTTTCTTCGTAGTAGCGTTCATAGTCTCCTGAGGTGAACACCCCCTCCCCATCGTGGGGAAGAACGGTGGCCAACGCTCGTGCGCCATTAGGGTCACGAATACCAATGCGCCAGGCTCTTCCAGGCGCGTGCCCATAGGCAACCAAGTCACCTCCGGCGTTGAGAATAAAATTTTCAATACCCATGGACTTGAGCTTTTTTGCTTCGATTCCCAGCCCGTATCCTTTGGCATAGCCGCCAAGATCTATTTTTACTGCCGGATTATGACATTGGAGTTGGCCGTTCTTAATCACAAGGTCGTCAAGGGACGGATGGGCGGCTATGAGCGCCTCGATCGCTGCCTGAGTTTTTACAGGGTTTGCCTTGGGGTCACTGCTCTGGAAGCCCCACAGGGCGATCAATTTGCCAATGGCAGGGTTAAAGCGGTAGTCGGTTAGTCGCGAGATCTGGCGCGCATTGTTGAGCATTGTGGCTAGCTCAGGGGTAACTGGGACGGTTTCTCCCGAAACGCAAGCACGATTGATTGCAGTGAGCTGACTGGGCTTCCATGCATGCCAATCCCGGTGCATGCGCTGAAAATCGGCTTGGAGCATTTGCTCAGCACGTTTTAGGCGCTCGCGATCAGCGTGGACCATCGTAATGTCGATCAAGGTGCCGAAGGCGAGAATTTGTGTTTGTTCGATACTTGGCCGCGGGCTACAGGCGAATAGTGAGAGACAAAGAACCAGCAACACAGTGGCTGCGTGCGAGGTCGCATTCAGCATGCTTTTTCCAATCGTTGTGTAATTGCATCCATCAGTTGTCCTGCAATATCCAGCCCATACAATTGATCGAGTTCCCGTATACACGTCGGGCTGGTTACGTTGATTTCGGTCAGGTACTCACCAATAACATCCAATCCAACAAAAACCAGCCCACGGCGTTGTAATTCTGGTCCGACTTCTCGACAAATCCAGTAGTCACGCTCCGAGAGCGCAACACCTTTCCAGGTGGCTCCGGCAGCGAGGTTTGCGCGTGCTTCCCCCTCTGCTGGGATCCGCGCCAGGGCGTAGGGTACCGGCTCGCCGTCGATGAGCAGTATGCGCTTATCACCTTGCTTAAATTCGGGAAGAAAACGTTGCGCCATGGCGGTGCGCTGCCCGTGTTCGAGCAAGGTCTCCAGGATGACATTGGTGTTGGGGTCCCCCTGCTTAATCTGAAAGATAGAAGCGCCTCCCATCCCATCCAGCGGTTTGACAACGATATGTCGTTGCTGTTCCAAAAAAGCACGATAATGATCGGGGTTGCGGCTGACGATGGTTTCCGGCAGGCATTGAGGGAAATGTGTCGTAAAAAACTTTTCATTAACATCACGGAGCGAGCGTGGATCGTTAATGACTAGGCTTCCGGCAGTTTGTGCTTGTTCCAGGAAATAGGTGGCGTAGATGTATTCCATGTTGAAGGGCGGATCTTTGCGCATCAACAAGACATCGAAACGCCCCAAGGGGCCGGATTCCATGTCGCCCAGCTCAAACCAGTGATTCATATCATCGCTAACGGTGACTGGCCATGCATCGGCCCAGGGTCCGCCAGCTTGATGACTCAAGTCCTGTTGCCGCAGGTAATACGTACTCCAGCCCCGTCGTTGTGCCGCAAGCATCATGGCCAAGGTGCTGTCCTTTTTGGGTTTAATGGTTTCGATGGGGTCCATGATGACCCCAATTTTGATAGTCACATAGCGTCTCGCTCTATCATCTGTATGTGGTGTCCGGTGGATAGTCTGGATCACAGGCCAGGCTTTTGGCACCCTGAATACCGCTATTGAGCGGGATGGGGATGGGTAGATTCTACTAAGAGTATCCATAGGAAAGCCACATTCAGCAGGCCTCTGGGCACTCATGCACAAGCATCGCCGTGCGATGTCAAGCCGGTGCAAGGCCATCGACGAGTGTACAAAGGCCCGCCCGAAGTGAGCGCCTCAGCAGGCTGTTGAAACACTCTCAGGTGAGTGCGCGACAAGGCGAAATCTGGAGAAAAAGCGCAGTTTACACGCAGTAAATGAGCATTTTGAGCCACAATTAACGCTGGATCGTGCCAGCTGAGAGTTTTTCAACAACCTTGTTAGAGGTGATGGCTCAGTGTTGTGCCGCTTGGGAAGGAGCGGGCCATTGCCGGTGAACCGCGCTTAGACCCGGAACAATTGGAGCGCTCTGTATGAGGCTTTACTATGGATTGACTGAGTAAGCGTTCGTGGGCGGTTTTGACCAATCTATCAGCGTTCACAACGGGCAGTGGTAATGGCCTCTGCCCAGGTTTCTGCGTGCGGTAACGCTCGGTTTGGCAAGGTAAAACGATAACTCCATTGAAGAATCGGACTCGAGCGATTGCCTGTGCAGAGGCGGGCGGGTAGATTCATCCCGTGATTGTTTGCGCGAGTGAACCAGCAGTCACAGGATTTAGGGAAGTCTAACCCATGCCAATAATAACTCATCACACCATAGACAGGGACCATGCCCGAACAAGCGTTGCCTCAGGGGGGAGTACGCGATGGGGTATATCTAAATAATGAGATCTCTAAGGAGGTTGCACTCAATGCCTGGTTTGGAAGAATTGGAATTGCCAGCCAACGCCTTGAAAGTACTTGTGATCGATGACAGCAAAACGATTCGGAAGACGGCCGAATCGTTACTGAGCAAACGCGGCTACGAGGTTTTCACAGCGGTCGATGGCTACGAAGCATTGTCCAAAATCGCGGAGCATGAACCAGATGTCATTTTCATCGACATTCTGATGCCTCGTCTGGACGGTTACCAAACCTGTGCCTTGCTCAAGCACAATAAAAAGTTCAAAGATACACCGGTGATCATGCTGTCGAGCAAGGCCGGCATTTTCGATAAGGCTAAAGGACGCATTGTGGGGGCAGAACAATACATAACAAAACCGTTCACCCAGGATGACTTGCTCGATGCAATTCAGAAACACGTTCATTGAGGACGTGTTCGTTCGACGGGTTTATCCAAGGTTCAAGGAGGCTTATTAGATGGTGCATGTGCTTGTGGTCGATGATTCAGCTACTGACCAATACGCTTTTCGCAAGATTCTTGAAAAGCACGGCTATCAAGTCAGCGTCGCCAATAATGGCCGCCAAGGCGTCGATATGGCGGTGCAGCATTTTCCCGACCTGATTTTAATGGATGTAGTGATGCCGGAACTCAATGGTTTTCAAGCTACTCGGGAACTGACCAAAAATGCAGCCACTGGCAATATTCCTGTCATTATGGTTACAACAAAGGACGGTGAATCCGATGAGCTCTGGGCCAAACGTCAGGGTGCCAAGGCTTATGTCGTAAAACCCGTAAAAGAGAAGTCATTGATACGCTGTATCGAGCAGGTTATGAGAGGGCGCTGATGACATCGAGTGAACATAAGCTGTCACCTTTCGAACGCCTAAAGCAGGCCGACGAACAGATTCGCGAACGGACAAATCTGCAGCAGGCGGGCCAGCATCGGGAGGAGTGGACCGGTGTGCTTTTCAGGGTGGGCGACGACAAGCTGCTGGCACCCATGTCGATGCTGGTGGAAATCGTGCCACCTCCGCCTTTAGTGAGAGTGCCTGGTGTCAAACCTTGGATCTTGGGGCTGGCGAATCTGCATGGCGCATTGATTCCCGCGATTGATCTACAAGGATTTTTATTGGAACGCAATCAGATTCTGACAACTTCGACGGTTCGCATGCTGGTCGTTTCCGACGGGGATGGTAAATACGGGCTCATTGTTCCGGAGGTATTTGGCATGAAGCATTTCTGGGTGAGCGATGAAGTGCATGAGCGCCCGCCGCTCCACGCAGCGCTCGAACCCTTCGTCGCAGCGGCATTGAAACGCTATGGTGAACTGTTTTGTGTGATGGATGTAAAAAAACTACTGAGTGATGAGCGGCTAAAAGATGTATCGCTCTGAGCATGCTGGTTTACAGCTGTGCTTGAGGCACGGATGTAGGGGTATGGAAGTAAGCAATCTTCGGGGGAAGCGGCTTAACAAGGTACAAACGACATGAGTTTGAATACAGCACTCAAAGGTGGAAGAGCAGGTGTTAACCGGCTGATTGCCGGGGGATCGATTTTGTTCCTCGCGTTGGTCATGCTCACGGGCTTTGCGTTCTGGAAAAGTACGCAGCTTGATCGTATGGGGCGGCACTATGCAGAGGAAACCGCGAATTTGCGCCTATTGACGCAGCGCCTATCGACTCAGGCATTGGCGGCTGCGAATGGACAAGGACAGTCGTTTCTGCAGCTGATGCGTTTGAAAAAAGAGTTTGAAAGTACCTTTGATGGCTTGAAACAAGGGGAGCCGCAAGCTCATTTGCCGGCGTTGCCGCAGGATTTTGCTCCGGAACTCGAGCAACTGGAGCGCCAATGGACAGATTTTGCAAAAAATATCGATGCAATTGTCGCAAGCCGTGGCGCCATCGACAAAGCTAATGCTGCGGTTGCGCAGGCCAAGCAACAGATTCCCGCACTATTACAAGATTTTCAGGAAATTACTGATACGCTAAGTGCTGCACGCGCCAGTAGCAAACAGCTCTATCTCGCGGCGCAGCAGATGACGCTTATTCAGCGCATTGATAACAGCCTCAGTCAGCTGCTGTCTGGCGAAAGTACCGCGCTGGATGCGGCTGATCAGTTGAATAAGGACGTGACGCAGTTTGGTTTGATTGTCGATGGCATGCTCAATGGCAATGCTGAAGAAGGTATCAACCGGGTTGCTCTGCAATCTGTCAGGACGTTGCTCAAACAAGTCGCAGAGCGGTTTGCCGATCTTGCAGATCAAGCCAGCGTACTTTTGGAGGTTGCCCCCGATCTCTATCAAATCAAAGAATCGACGCGCGAGATTGAAGCACAGGGGCGCGCTTTATTCGACAGTACCTCGCGGCTGGAGGCCACTATCGCCGAAGTCAATCAGGCGAACGATATCTGGTCATGGCTTGGATTTGCGCTGGGAGCGTCTGCGCTGCTTGTTTTTCTGTTTCTGGTGGCGGGCATATATCGCGGTATTCGAGCGCAGCTCCGCGCGACTCAGGAAGCCAATGCACGAAATCAACGCGCCATCCTTACGCTCTTGGATGAGATGGCGACGCTGGCCGATGGGGATTTGACCGTCAAAGCGACGGTCACAGAGGACATTACCGGGGCGATTGCTGACTCCGTCAATTACGCCATTGAAGCCTTGCGATCTTTGGTACAAGCCATTGATGATTCGGCTAATAAAGTGGCAGAAACGTCTTCCCACACACGCGATACCGCACTGCGTTTGTCGGCTGCCAGCGCTAAACAAGCGCAGAAAATCGAATCTGTTTCGGAATCGGTGGCCGATTTGACGCGATCGATTGAAAAAGTGTCCGAAAATGCTGGATTATCCGCAGAAGTGGCCGACCAGTCGCTGACCATCGCGCGCAAAGGTGTTGCGACAGTCGGTAAAACCATCGAAGGTATGGACACCATTCGGGAGAACATTCAAGACACTTCGAAACGGATCAAGCGTCTGGGGGAAAGTTCGCAGGAAATAGGCGATATCGTGGGTCTGATTACAGATATCGCGGATCAAACCAACATCCTTGCCCTGAATGCAGCCATTCAGGCTTCGTCTGCCGGTGAGGGTGGACGGGGATTTGCGGTAGTTGCAGATGAAGTACAACGCTTGGCAGAAAGAGCTTCCAATGCAAGTAAGCAGATCGAGGCGCTGATTCGTACGATTCAGGCCGATACCAATGAAGCCATCCACTCCATGGAAAAGAGTACCGCTAATGTGGTGGGCGGGGCACGCCAGGCTGAAGAGGCTGGTAGCGCGCTCGAAGAAATTGAATCGGTATCCAATCAGTTGGCTGAGTTAATCCGCGGCATATCTGAAGAGGCACGGGAACAGGCGATCGTATCGAGTGTAGTCAGTGAGGCCATGGGGTCGATACGCGCGATTACCAGTGAAACCCTGCATTCCACCAAGGATACCGCCGATGCCATTGGAGAGCTCGCGGAGCAAGCAGAGGCACTGCGTCGCTCGGCTGAAGGCTTTAAGTTGCCCGAGGGCGAACGGCAACACGCGGTCAAAGGGGAGAGTCCACCTACGACAGTGGAGGTGGAAAATGATCTTCAGGAAGCGATGGCTGCGGAACTCGACCGTATTGCCGCCGAAGAAACGTCTCAAACCCCGTCCGCACCAACAGAAGATGAAGCGCAGGCAACTGCCATAATCAGAGCATGATGATCGCAAGGCAAACGCTTATGGGCAAAGCATCGGAGGCAGCCTAAGCATGAAGCAAAAGGATAATTTTCGTTTTAATTCGCTGGTCTGGGTGAAACATGAGATCGATGTTTCACTATCACGTGCCCGCGAGGCATTACTCGTCTATCTAAAACGTCCGGAAGAAAAAGCCGCAATTCTCGAGGCGCAGGCGCATATCAAAGATGCGTTGGGGACCTTGGAAGTCGCCGAACTGGAGGGTGCGACCATGCTTTGCGGCGAGTGCTATGAAGTGGTGAAGGCGATTGCAGAAACACGCATTCATCGTCCCGGGGATGCCGCTCGCACGCTGGTCAGAGCGCTGATTCAGCTGCCAGACTATCTTGATTACATTCAAACCGGTCGCGAAGACATTCCTTTGGTATTGGTCTCGATTTTGAACGATTTGCGTACCGCACGTCAGCAGGAACTCGTAGCCGATGACATGGTGCCGATTCCAGGGCTCGAACACGATGAATCGATACTTTCCACGCAACCGCACCCGCAAAAGGAGGATCAGGTTGAAGATCGGGTGCAACTCGCACGGCGCGCCTTCGAGGTCAATTTGTTGGCTTGGTATAAAAACCAAAATGATGCCGCAGCGTTGGTCAAAATGGCTCAGGTGTGTCATTGGTTAAGGGATTCCTCCCGACAGATTGCGAGCCGGCGATTGTGGTGGATCAGCCAGGCGTTGTTATTGGCGTTGGCTGGGAAATTGTTGCCCCCGACGACAGCGGTGAAGTCATTGGTTGGAAGAATTGATCGACAAATCAAGCGGTTGGCTCAATTTGGCGAGGCTCGATTCGCCACTGAAATTCCGCAGCCGCTGACAAAAAATATTCTGTACTACATTGCCAACGCGAAACCCGGGCAGCCAATTGTGGATGGTGTTCGACAGGCTTATTTTCTCAACGAAGACGGAGTTTCTCAAAGAGAGCTGTCCGCGGCGCAGGTCAGTTTGCAGGGGCAGAATTCTGCGCTTTATCAGAGCGTCGCCAAAGCGTTGTCTGAGGATATTGAACAAATCAAGGATCAACTGGATGTTTACCACTTGGCACCGGTGCGATCGAGCGAATTGCTTGAACCGGTAGTTCCCTTGCTTAAGCGGCTTGGGGATACGCTGGGCGTTTTGGGTATGCGCAGTCAAAAACAGGCTGTATTGGGGTATGCATCGCAAGTGGCAGATCATTTGGCAAATCATGCAGAACCCGACGAGCAGGAGTTGCATGACTTAGCCGAGGCAGTGGTTAGCATCGAATCTGTCGTCCGTTCCTTTGGGGATCGTGGACAAGCCATGATGTTGCAAGAGGAAGTTGTCACTACTGAAGAAAAAGTAGAGCAGGAGGCGGATGACAGCGACTATGTAGCGGTGAGGTCTTCCGTAATTAAAGAGACCTTTACAATTTTCGAGCGTTGCAAAGAAAGCGTGCAAGATTACTCATTGCATCGCGAAGACCGGCAGTTGTTGGAATCTGTGCCTGAAGTCTTATCGCAGGCTGCAGGTGCACTATTGTTGTTAAACCTGGAAAGAGCCGCTCAGCTAATTGAAAAGTCAGGAGATTATATTGCCGCCAAGCTTGAGCAAAAAAAGGGGCTGTCAGAGCAGCAGCTGGAATGGTTTGCCGAATCCATTTCTGCAGCGGAGGTGTATCTCGAAGTATTGGAGAAATCAGGGTTTGAGCAAGTAGCCTATTTGGAGCGAGGCTTCGAGGCGCTGGAGGCACTGGAAGAGGCCGATATGTTGGGCGAGGAAGGTGTTTCTGACTCTGGCATGCTCAAGCCATTGAGTCAGTCGGCAGAGGTAGAGCATATTGCGGAAATGGCAATCGATTCGCCGACGATTACCATGGCTTTGAAATCGGCGGATGCAGAGGAGTTGGACAAAGCGCTGCTCAAGCCGTTTATCCCTGAAGCGGAGCCTGAAGCAGCAGCGGACGATGATCCTTCAAAGGCCACTGTCCACTCGTTCCTCGATGAATCCGAATCACCGCTTGAGCAAACGAACGCCCTTGCTGAAACGGGTGTGCAGCGCATTGATCTGCAGGATATCGATTTAGATGAGGTTTTCACCGAGGAAGAAACTCAGGAAGCGCAAATGTTGACGCTGGTGGATGTGCTGCCTGAAGACGAGGCAGGTGATTTTACCGCGCTAATGAGTGAAACCGATGAGTACCTTGCGGAACAAGCGCTGCTAAATCTCGATCTTGATGAAGCAGAGGCAGAGGCAGAGGCAGAGGCAGAGGCAGAGGCAGAGGCAGAGGCAGAGGCAGAGGCAGA
>JANTGD010000124.1 GCA_024763135.1 Thiotrichales bacterium
GAGTAATCCGGGAAAATCGGAGCTGCGTTCAGTTCATCCCGGATTTCGCTGCGCTGCATCCAGGCTACTGCACTATTTTTTCCATGACGCCATTATAAAAGATCTATTTATGGGCCTAGTTAATAACATGACATATAGGGTGTCGGCTTAAAACTAGCGTCAATCAGTCCGCTTTCAAAAAGGCCAGCAATCCCTGCAGTAGCTGTGTGGGGGTCGGTGGGCAGCCGGGGATTTTCAAGGCGACGGGTAGGACGTTTTCGACCGCGCCGCAACTGGCATAGCTGACGCCAAATTCACCGCCATCGCAGGCGCAGCTGCCCGCAGCGATAATATAGCGTGGTTTTGGGGTTGCCTGTCCCGTCCGGTGGAGCGCCGTTTCCATATGGCGGGAGACCGTGCCGGTGACAAGGAGTACATCGGCATGGCGTGGCGATGCAACGAAGCGGATGCCAAAGCGCTCAATGTCGTAATACGCGTTGTTCAGCGCATGCAGTTCCAGCTCGCAACCATTACAGGAACCCGCATCCACCGCACGGATGGCGAGGCTGCCATGAAATCTGTGGTCGACCTGCTGCTTGACTTCGATACCGAGGCGCTCGAGTTCGGCCTCATGGTGAGTGGGTGGGGGTTCGGTCAGGATCCCTTTGCGCAGGGCTTTGCTGAGAATTCTAAGCATGGTCGATTCCTATAAATCGTGCCCTGAATAGGCGCCATTCACAGATTTATTGCACACCGGAAAATCCGGTACGATATTGTTCAATACGATCCGCTCCAGCGCAGGCCAACTGTGCCAGCTGGGATCCTTGGGAAAATAACGCTGTACGTTGCCCGCATCATCGATGCGAAGATAACACAAGGTTTCACCCCGCCAACCTTCGACGATACCCAGGCCTTCTCCGGCGCGAGCAGGGGGAAATGTTGCGAGCTCACAGGGTCCGGCGTGGAGGTTATTCAGCAATCGATCCATCCAGGCCAGGCTGTTGAATATTTCGTCCATGCGAATTTGTACCCGCGCGGCGACATCACCATTACGATTGACAGCGGCCGCGATGGGCAGCGCATCATACGGCGGGTACGGCGCCTGGATGCGTACATCGAATACCTGGTTGCTGGCTTTACCCACATAGCCGGTGCATCCCAAGGCTGTGGCGCTCTCCGGGCTGAGATAGCCGGTAGTCAGCAGGCGGTCTTCAAGGCCTGGCTGGTCATTGAGCAGTTTGAACAGGCGCTCGATTTCATTTTTGATTGCCTGATGGTCCTCGCGCAATGCCGTAACCCCGGCGCTATCCAGGTCTACATTAACGCCACCGGGGCACAGGCAGTCCATCAGCAGCCGATGGCCAAACAGCTCGGCATTGCGGCGCTGCCATTGTTCGCGCAACCGGCCGCAGTGAGTCTGAGCAAAGGCGAATCCTACGTCGTTGCAAATAGCGCCAATGTCGCCGAGATGATTGGCGATACGCTCCCGCTCGGCCAGTAATCCCCGCAGTTGTGACGCACGGACGGGTGGTGTAATGCCCCAGGCCTGCTCGAGGGCGCGACAGGCCGCCCAGCTGTGGGCGATGGTGCTATCGCCCACAACTCTCGCCGCCAGGCGCAGCAGTCCATCGACATCCCGGCCCACCGCAAGTTTTTCTACGCCTCGATGGACATAGCCAAGGCGTTCTTCCAACTGTAAAACCCTTTCTCCGACGGCCTGAAAGCGAAAATGGCCCGGCTCAATAATACCGGCATGCACGGGCCCCACGGGAATTTCATAGACGCCACTGCCTGCGATCGTAGCAAATGGATAGTCTCGATCGGCAGCGGTGCGCTTAGGGGGGTGCCCCGCGAGCGGTTCATCACGGCGTAGTGGAAAAGTCTGTGCGTCCCAGGCTTGGTGACGGATCCAGCGGCGTGCGTCTGGACTCGCGTCGAAATCAATGCCCAGCAGGTCATGGGTATGACGTTCCAGCCGGGAGGCGGCGGGGTAGACGTACGCTTGTGAAGGCAGCTTGGGGTTGTTCAGTGAGAGGTGCGTTTGCACAACAGCATAGGCGCCCTGTTTAGCGAAGCAGCTAAAGAGAGCAAAACCGTCGTCCAGTTGATCCCCCCACACCCCCGTCCAGCGCCATTCGTCGGCGTGGGCGAGCTGGGCCGCGATGGCCCATTCGCTGGCGTCGATGTGGATCGATTCGGCGGCTGCAAGTGTTCCCTCTGCGCTGTGTGGCAGCTCGAACAACCCTGTTTCGAGCACGGATCTGAGTGAGTCATTGCGCGTCATAGCAGTCCTTCCCCAACCAGCAACTGGGTCACTTCATTGAGCCAGCCGGCAAGAAATCCGGGAATGG
This sequence comes from Thiotrichales bacterium, assembly GCA_024763135.1. GTDB lineage: Bacteria > Pseudomonadota > Gammaproteobacteria > UWMA-0217 > UWMA-0217 > JANTGD01. The sequence goes on from JANTGD010000124.1 coordinate 2,331, forward strand.
CCAAGCCCAGCCATAACACCAGTAAAAGATGTATCAACACAGGTAGCATATTGGCGCGGACCGGCCTCTGTCCCTCGGGCGCCGGACCGTAGACCACCGGATGGATCTGACGAAACAGCCCGGCGAACGCGATACCCAGTCCAACCAGAAGAATCCCGGTCAGCCAGGGCCAGTGCTGTATGGTGGCTGAGAGGACTAGAAATTCGGACGTGAAAATGCCAAACGGTGGAAATCCGGCAATCGCTGCGACCCCTAGCAGCAGGCCCCAACCGACGCCGGGCTGTACCCGGATCAGACCGCGGATCTGTTCAAGTGTCTGCGTGCCGGCAATATGCGTTGCATGTCCCACGGTAACGAAAATCGCGGATTTGGTCAGAGAATGGACGAGCATGTGCAGCAGAGCCGCGAACGTTGCCAACGGGCCGCCCATGCCGAATGCAAAGGTCATCAAACCCATATGTTCAATCGAGGAGTAGCTGAAAAGGCGTTTAATGTCGCGTTGCCGATGGAGTGACAGTACCGCTACTGAAAAGGAGAGCAGGCCAAAGCCCATCATCAGTAGTCCCGGCAGGTCGGGCAAATCAGCAGCCAGAATGGCCGGACTGGCGAGCATTTTCAGGCGCACGACGGCATACAGCGCGACATTCAGTAACAGCCCCGAGAGGACCGCAGAGACTGGTGTGGGACCTTCTGAGTGTGCATCGGGTAACCAAAAATGCATGGGAACCAAGCCTACCTTGGTGCCGTATCCCACCAATAGAAACACAAACGCCATGCTCATCACAGTGGGGTTCATATGTTCAGCATAGGGGTAGAGCAGACTCCAGGTCAGGCCGTCTTCGGGATGGGTGACGACCGGCTGGGCGCCAAAGTACACCAGTACATTGCCAAACAGAGCCAATGCAATTCCGACACCGCAGAGTATGAAGTATTTCCAGGCCGCTTCGATGGCTTCCGGAGTCCGATAGAGGCTGACCAGCAGCACCGTCGCGAGGGTTGCACCTTCAATGGATACCCAGAGAATGCCCAGGTTGTTCGTGGTCAGTGCGAGCAGCATGGTCAGCAGAAAGCCCTGGTACATCGCGTGGTACAGACGCATCCGCCGTCGCGAGAGTAGGCCTTTGTCGACAAGCTCCGCCATATAGGGGCGGGAAAAAACAGCCGTAGTAAAGCCGACAAAGGTCGTCAAAGCCACCAGATAGACATTGAAGGCATCGATGTAGAAACCCGGTAGCACCAGTACGCCGCTCTGCTTCACCTGCCAGCCGAGTGCGAGAGCTGCGAGTAGTTCAGCGAAGGTCAAAAGCAGATTCAGCCAGCCCGCAACCGCGAGCGATGGGATGCCGGCAAGCACGAAAATCCCCACAGCGGGCAACACCAATACCCAATGTACCGAGGTCATTAGCGTTCCTCCTTTTCGGACAGCCGATTGAGTCGATCGGCATCCAGCGTGGTCAGGTTCTCGCGAATCTGCAAAAAGAAAATGCCAAACAGGATGGCCGCGACAAGGACATCAAAGGCCACCCCCAATTCCACCACCAGTGGCATGCCTTTGGTCGACGCAACGGCAGCGAGGAACAAGCCGTTTTCCATGGACATAAATCCGAGTACCTGCACAATGACCTGATGACGCGCGACCATGCACCAGAGCCCGAGCAACACCACGGCCAGACTAATCGCTATAATATTCCGTGTCGCCCCAAATTCTAGACGTTCGATGGGGAGAACGGCCCAGTAACTGAAGATCACCAGGCCGGTGCCCACCAGCAATGTCAGTGCGGGACGCTGAAGCCGCTCCATTTCTCTTTCCAGCCCCATTTTGCGCACCAGAAAATGCAGTATCCAGGGGATGCCAATGGCCTTGAGCAATAGCGTTAAAACTGCTGAAACCAGTAAGTGTGGTGTATTTTGCACACCCGCAACCAGGAATGTCACCGCTGCAATCAACGCTCCCTGCCAGGCAAAACTGTGGATGGCAGCCACCAGACGAACCTGGGCGATAAGGAAAAACGAAGCCAGCAGAATCAATGCCGCCAGTACAAAAATACCCTGTTCGGCCAGACTGAGATGCAGCAGGTTCATGGGCCTGTCTCCAGAATGACATGGGAGAGCAGCCCCAAAGTTGCAAAGAGAAATGCCAGATTGAGATATAAAGGCACACGAAACAAGCGCATTTTCGTAAAGACTGTTTCCACAATCGCCAGCAAGCCTCCCAATATCCCGAGTTTCACGCATAGCGCGACAAAGCTGATAAGCAGCGCCATTGGGCTCAGTGATTGCGCCATGCCCCATGGAAAGAAGACATTGACGAGGAGGACGGCATAGAGCATGAGTTTGAGTTGGGCGGCCCATTCCATCAGGGCCAGGTGACGCCCCGAGTATTCCAGAATCATAGCTTCGTGCACCATGGTCAATTCAAGGTGGGTGGCCGGGTTATCGATGGGGATTCGTCCGGTTTCCGCAATGGCCACGAGAATCAGACCGAGGATCGCGAACATGAAGGAGGGACGCAGTACCAGGCCGGTTTGCAGGTTGAGTTCAATCACGCTGGAGAGGTTGGTACTGTGCGCGGTCATGGCCACGGTGAAGACCACCATCAACAGCGCTGGCTCGGCCATAGCGGAAATGAGCATTTCGCGAGAGGCGCCCATGCCGCCAAACGCCGTTCCAACATCCATGCCTGCCAGCGCGAGAAAGAACCGCGCCAGTGCCAAAAAACCGACCAGCACAATCACATCGGCAATCGCTGTGGTGGGCAGCTTGACCACGAGCAAGGGCACGACCATGGCCGCCAGCAGGGTGCCCCCAAAGACAATGTAAGGCGCTGCGCGGAATACCGGTGATGCGGTGTGGGCGACAATGGTTTCTTTTTGCATAAGCTTGCGCAGATCCAGCCAGGGTTGCATCAGCGCTGCGCCACGACGGTTTTGCAGGCGCGCTTTGATGCGTTTAACCCAAGCCGCAAACAACGGCGCGGCAATGACGTAGAGCAGGCCTTGTGCGGCCGCGACCAGCCATCCCACAGGGTTTACATAATCAGCCATAACAGCACCACCAGTGTCGCGAGCATCCATCCCAGATAATGTCGGATTTGACCCGTTTGAAGTTGTGAGACGCGTCGTGCCGAACTCAGCACGATCCGCGTAATGGGCAGGTACAGTAAATTCCAGAAACGATCATCTACCTGTAAATGATGCCGCCGACTCCCGTCAGGCAGTGTTTTTACATCCTCCTTGATGTCAAACAGCAAGCCGTAGACGTGGCGGATGGGTTGGGCGAAAGCCGAAGCGGTATACTGCATGCGTGCGTTGGGGGTTGCGAAACCGCAGTCCCAGGGATCACTGCGCCGGACCTGGCGCATTTCCCCCCGACGTAGCCACCAGGCCATGCCTGCCCAGAGCAACAGCATCCCCACGAGCAGTAAGGGAGCGGCATAACTGGCGGCCTCGGCTTCCACCGGGGTCAACCAGAGCCAGCTATGTTCCGCATAGTGTGTCAGTCCCTGTCCCAGCAGTTCGGTGGGAATTTGATTGAGCAGGTTGACAATACTCGTGGGGAAAATACCCAGTAGCAAACATAACGCAGCGAGCCCTCCCTGGCTGATGCGCATACTCAATGACACTTCCCGCGCACGGCGCGCCGGTCGGCTGCGCGCCTGACCCAGAAACACAACCCCGTAGACCTTAACGAAACAGGCAGCTGCCAGAGCGCCGGTCAGGGCCAGCATGGCGGCGGTAATCGGCACCAGGCTCCTGAGTATGCCATTGTCCAGCATCCAGGCTTGCAGTGCCGTTTGAAAGGTCAGCCATTCTGATACAAAACCGTTGAAAGGGGGCAGTGCAGCAATAGAAATGCAACCGATGAGAAAGAAAAAACCGGTCCAGGGCATGCGCCGCAGTAGCCCGCCCATCGATTCCATATCGCGTTGATGACTGCTGTGCAGAATGGCGCCGGCACCGAGAAACAGCAGCCCCTTGAATACGGCATGATTGAGCGTATGAAACAGCGCGGCAACCAGACCAAGTGCAGCGAGCAAGGGGTGATGCGTACCCGCGAACAGCAGAGATAAACCGAGACCGATAAAAATAATCCCAATGTTCTCAACCGAGTGGTAAGCCAGCAAACGTTTTAAATCGTGCTGCATCAAAGCGGCCAGGACACCATACAATGCAGAGATGCCACCGACCAGCAGGACCACGACGCCCCAGCTGCACTGTGGGTTGCCCAGCAGATCGAACACAACGCGGATGAAGCCGTAAACCGCTACTTTGAGCATCACGCCCGACATGAGCGCCGATATATGCGAGGGTGCAACGGGATGGGCTTCGGGTAGCCACACATGGATCGGTACCAATCCCGCTTTCATGCCAAAGCCAAAAAAGGCCAAACCAAACGCGACGCTCGCCCACAGGGGGGATAGTTCAGCATCGCGCATAAGCGCAAATTCGAAACCGCCACCAAATCCCGCCAGAACGCCATAGCCTAGTAAAATCGCCAGGGCGCCGACATGTGCCATCAAGAGATAAATAAATCCGGCGCGTCTATTCGCCGAATTTTCGTGCTGCCAGGTGACGAGAAAGTACGAGGAGAGTGACATGAGTTCCCAGGCGATCATGAACAGAAACGCATCATCAGCAATTACCACGAGTAACATGCCGGTCACGAATAGGCCACTGAAGACACCCAGCGGGATGAGTGAGTCGCTGCCAGAGAGGTATTCCTGAAGATACCCACGGGCGTAGAGGCTGGCTGCGGTGGTGAGCAGGCCGATCAGTGTGAGGAACAAACCTGCGAGCGCATCGATATGGATATGCCAGGGGAGCCACGGTAAGCCAAAAGGGAGCGTAAATTGTAGATCGATGCCTGTCTGCAGCGCGCCGAGCCCCGCGATTACACCCGCCATGCCCGCCAGGCTGAGCAGCGGTAAGATCGCATAATTTATCAGCCGTGGCAGGCGGTCGCTCAGTAACGCAACTGCAGATGATGATAGCGCACTGCCAATGGACAGTGCTGTGAAGAGCACAATAGTGGTGTTGCTCATGAGGCCTTGGACTTTTGCTTGGTGGCAATGAGGCGAACACCGCGGCCCTGGCCCTGGCAGGGGGCGCCTTCGGCAATGACTTCGACCCCGGCACCCGCGAGCGCATTGATTACTTTGGTCAGTGATTCGACATTCCCACCCACAATCCCGGGTGCTGACTCCATCCGCTGTATCGTGGGGACCGACAAACCGGCCATTTCGGCGAGAGTTTTACGATCCAGGCCCGCGAGTGCGCGGGCTGCTTTCAATTGGGGTCCGGTGATCATTTTATGTAAATCATGATAGGTTTCATCTAACTATAGTAACAATAAACTTCATTTTTGATATAAAAAACATCAGTAATGACCTAGGGTGATCACCAGGAAAGAGAGATGGGGATTGATACTTTTACATCCATCGATCAATATAAGTATTCCGTTATATTCTTAATTGGAGAGTTAAGTATGGTTCTGAACTGGAAAACCGGGGGGCTCTTGCTCGGCCTGGTCTTTGTTACCGCCATCATGCTGGTAAAGCCGATTGGTGTATCCACCCAATTTGTCATTCTCGATGGCATTCTTTGGGATTCGGTCAACCCCAAGGCAGTGGTCGAGTCGCCTGATGCCAAATCTGGCTATGCCAGTAGTAACGCCTATCTCAATAAGAGCGGCGGAAAATACGCCAAGCATGTTGCCAATCCGCTCAACTATGGATTTATTTTCGTGCTCGCCATGGCAGCTGGAGCAGCGCTATCGGCCTATTTACGGGGTGGGGTTACGCGTGAAGAGCGTCAAATGCCAAAAATCTGGCGTGCCAATTTTGGTGACGAACCATGGAAGCGCTATCTGGTTGCATTTATTGCCGGCTTTATCGTGCTCTACGGTGCTCGCCTGGCGGGCGGCTGTACCTCAGGGCATATGATGAGCGGCATGCTGCAAACTGCGGTATCGGGCTATTTGTTCACTGCAGGCGTATTACTTGCCGGCATCCCAACGGCTATCTACCTGTTCCGCAAGGAGGACTGACGCAATGAAACTCATATTGGCTATTTTAATTGGTGGTGCCTTTGGATTCGTGCTTGACCGCATTGGCGCGACCAATCCAAATTATATTATCGGTATGCTGCGTTTAAGCCGCTTGCATTTACTCAAGACCATTCTACTGGCCATCGGAGTGGCGTCCATATTGGTTTTCGGCGGGCTACTTGCGGGGCTGATTTCACCCAGCCATATTCATATCAAAACGGCTTACATCGGTGTCTTTGTCGGTGGTTTATTGCTGGGTACGGGGATGGCTGTGGGTGGCTATTGTCCTGGTACGGGAGTGACCGCTGCTGCCACGGGACGCAAAGATGCACTGTTCTTTATTCTCGGTGGTCTGGTTGGTGCAGGTGCCTTTATGATGACCTACAGCTGGGTAAAATCCACCGGCATACTCAGCCCCATCCTCGGCGGTAAAGCAACCCTTGGAAGCATCGCCGGCACAAAGTTCCCTGCCCTGTTTTCCGCTATGTCGGGTGAATTGATCGGCATCGGCTTGGGAATTGTTTTTATCGTTCTCGCTTTTATATTGCCCGATCGGCTGTGTTGCAAAGTCGAAGGTAAGAAAAAAGAAAGCGCCTATCAATCCTAAACAGTAACGCTGAGTAGTTACCTTGTAATAAGTAACTCAAGTTTCGGAGTTTAAATATCATTACGCACTGAATTAGAGCGTCCCTTCTCCCTCGGGGAGAAGGACAGGATGAGGGAATGCATTCAAT
>JANTGD010000125.1 GCA_024763135.1 Thiotrichales bacterium
GCTGCCTTCTCTGCCGCTGCCTTCTCTGCCGCTGCCTTCTCTGCCGCTGCCTTCTCTGCCGCTGCCTTCTCTGCCGCTGCCTTCTCTGCCGCTGCCTGCTCTGCTGCTGCTTGGCGCTCTAACTCAAGTTCTTCTCTGGCCAAGGCTTCGGCCAATGCGTTTTCAGCTGCTCGACTTTGCTTTTCCTCATCTGAAATCGCCGCTCCCGACTGGTGAGTGGGTTCATCTTTTTCCGGCGCTGTTGGGGTTCCGTCCGAGCTGCCCGACTTCGATTCCGGTGTCTTCGGCCTCTCCGGTGGCGTAGGCGCACCACCCCCACCACCTGTCGCGGGCGGTACTGAGCCTCCACCATTGCCAGGCGGCTTACCTTTCGATGAGCGCTTTAACAATCCAATAATGAACAAAATCAGTGCAATCAACCCCTTCCAAATGAGTTTCAACAACAGCATTAAGTAGATACCCAGCGTATTGAGTGCCACCAACCACTTACCTTTGCGGCTGGACCCCACCGGTTCCTCGGTATCGCAAGCCACCTCATCCGAGTTTTCGCAGTGAAATGCCTTACGTGAGCTGTAACAGCCTAAAGGAATAATAAACAGGGTCAGCATGGTTGAAATCAACACACCAAACAGGAGGGACACCGCCATGCCCTGAAAAATGGGATCGAACAAAATAACGGATGACCCCCCCACCAAAGCCAGGGCGGTAATCACGATCGGGCGTGTCCTGGTTTGACAGGCCATAACCAGAGCTTCGATGACCGGCACGCCCTCGCGCACCCGATGGGATGAAAAATCCACCAAGAGAATCGAATTACGCACAATAATCCCGGCCAAGGCGATAAATCCGATCATTGAGGTGGCAGTAAATTCCGCGCCCAACAACCAGTGGCCGGGAATAATACCGATCAGCGTCAAGGGAATAGGCGCCATCACAATCGCCGGCAAAACAAAATTCCCAAACTCACCGACGACGAGCATATAAATCAATACCAGTGCAACACCGAAGGCAATACCCATATCGCGAAAAGTTTCGTACGTTACGGTCCATTCACCCGCCCACTCGAAACCAGAACGAAATTCGTGCTCTGGCGGACCGGTCATCGTCCCGGAGATCTGCACACCGTCAGGCGCCGTGTAGTTCTTTAAAAAAGCTTCCACTTCCAACATGCCATAGATAGGCGCTGCCAGATCCCCAACAGTCTCTGCTGTCACAAACTCCACTGGACGCAGATCCTTATGGTAAATAATCGGATCCTGGAGCTGCTCCTGAACACGCCCCAGCTCAGACAATGGCACCGTGGTACCAGCGTGACTGGGTATGGGCAACTGACCGATACGCCCAAAATCACCGCGAACCGCCAATGGCGCTTCCATCACCAGCGGTGTCACATCCAGCTCCGAGTTGTACTTGATATCACCCAATTGGAAACCGCCCATAACCATTTGCAGGCTGCGATTGACATCCGCCACCATCACCCCGGTACGCTGCGCCTTCTCGCGATCGACCTCGAAGTGAAAGATTTTTTGCGGTTCGGGCATCAGCGTGTCGACATCATCCAGATGCTTTGCTTCCTCAAAAAAGGCCTCCAGATCGCGCGCGACCTGTCGGCGTGTGTCCGCATCGGGCCCATACACCTCCGCCACCACGGATTGCAATACCGGCGGTCCAGGCGGCATCTCTACAACCTGAATTCGTGCACCAAAATCAGCAGCGATGGGCTTGAGCATTTCTCGTACTTCGCTCGCAATCTGATGACTGGAGCGATCCCGCTCGGTTTTATTGAGAAGTTGAACCTGAATATCTGCTTCCCAGGGTTGGGAACGCAGATAGTAATGTCTGACCAGACCATTGAAATTGAACGGTGACGCCGTGCCTACATAGGTTTGCACGGCTGTGACTTCCTCGATACCTCGAATATGCTCAGCAAACTCACTCACCAGATTGGCATTGACAGGCAGTGCCGTGCCTTCGGGAAAATTCACCACCACATTAAATTCCGGCTTATTATCCAGGGGCAGCATTTTGACCTTGACACTCTTCGTGTAGAACAGTGCCATACAGACGAAAAATACAACAATGATGCTGATGAGGAATGACAAACCCAGCACCCGGTGTTCGATCATCGGCAGTAGTACCCGATGGTAGAAACGGCCGAGCATTTCGACCTCACGCTCCTCCTTCGCCTCTGCTTTGTGCAAGACTTTCATCGATGGCTTGAGTTTGAGCGCTAACCACGGGGTAAATACGAATGCGGCAAACAATGAAAAAATCATTGCGACACTACCCAGCATTGGAATTGGCGCCATGTAGGGCCCCATCATGCCGCGTACGGCCGCCATAGGCAGTAACGCCGCCACCACTGTAAAGGTCGCAAGGATGGTCGGATTACCCACCTCTGCCACGGCTTTGATCGTGGTTTCGGTATCCACTTCCCCTTTCATCAACCAACGCCGATAAATGTTCTCCACAACCACGATGGCATCATCCACGAGGATGCCGATCGAGAAAATCAATGCGAACAAGCTGACCCGGTCAATCGTAAATCCGAGCACCAATGCCATAAAAACAGTAAATAAGATCACCGTCGGCACGACCACTGCGACCACCACTGCGGCGCGCCATCCCAAAAAGAACCACACCAGGAATACCACAGCACCCGTCGCGACAAACAGCTTGAATATCAACTCATTGACTTTCTCCTGGGCGGTTTCACCATAGTCTCGTGTGACGCTCACATGCACATTGTCGGGGATGAGACGTCCCTCCAGATCATGTGTAAGTTCCAATACCGATTCAGCAACTGTCACGCCATTGCTGCCCGGTTTCTTGGCAATGGCCAGCGTCACGGCTGAAGCCCCATTGACATCATGCTCCAGCTCGGTGGCAGCCCCCGTGTAATAGCTGACCATGGCCTGCGCTTCATTGGGTCCGCGCTCGATCTCAGCAACATCCCGAAGATACACGGGACGACTATTGTGCTGACCAACCATCAGCCGCCCCAAGTCGTCAGGTGTTTTTAGAAAATCTCCCGAATAGATGGTCGCAACTTTATCTGAAAATTCGACCGTACCTGCCTGCACCTCGGTATTGGCTGCCTGAATCGTCTGCGCCACCTGATCCAGAGTAATCCCGTGTCCGCCGAGCTTTTCCGGCAGGATCTTAACCGTCATTTGGTCTCTACGCCCGCTCACCACAAAGCCTTGCGCCGTATCGGGCAGGCGTTTGATGTGCTTGAGCAAATCCAGCGCGATCAAACGCAACATTGAGTCTTCAACCTCTTCGGACCAAAGCGTGAGTGTGACAACTGGCACATCATCAATGCCTTTGGGCTTGACCAGGGGTTGACTGACCCCAGGCGGCACCTTGTCCATATTGGATGCCAGCTTGTCATAGAGCTTGACCAGTGATGGCCCCATGTCTTCGCCCACATCAAACTGGACCGTCACCACTGCCTGATCCCGCATAGAGGCTGAGTAGACGTGATCAACGCCCTTGATCTCCATCATCAGCTGCTCGAGGGGCACTGCTACCTGATGGGTCACCTGCGAGGAACTTGCGCCTGGATAACGCACGAAGATATCGACCATCGGCACTGAGATCTGAGGATCTTCCTGCCTGGGTGTGAAAACCAGGCCCATCATACCCATCAGAAAAAACCCGACGAGTAGCAGGGGGGTGAGCGGAGAATGGATGAAGGCTTTGGCCATGCCGCCGGCAATGCCGATGCTCTGTTCTTCCCCGGATGGATGCGTTTGTGAATCAGTCATAGCAGTGTAGCCGGTCGATGGATTTTTATTAGCTGTTTCGGCAATGCGGTGAATTCATACCAGCGCCTATTGCGCATGTTCACGATCAGCGGTTTTTTGCTGTTGGTTGGGAAGCCATCCGGATCGCGCACCGGAGGGAGGGTTATTCACAATGGTCATCCCCGGCTTGAGCCCGGAAAGCACCACCACCATACCATCACCCAGATCTCTACCCAGACGCACCATGCGGACACTGGAGCTGCCATCGGGTTTAATCACCAAAACTGCCGGCAGCGTTCTACCTTTGATCAGCGCGGTTTTGGGAATAATGACCTCCTCGATCCCCCGGTGACTGCGAGAAGCTGGTAGATAGAGTTCTGCATACATGCCTGGAGAAGCCGCAGTATCAACGGGCAGGTCAAACTTGACCGTGACGGTATGATTAGTGGCATCTGCCATAGGATAGATTTGCGCCACCCGCACGGGCACGCGTGTGCCATCGTCCAACAGTGCATAAACCTGCATGCCTTTCTGCAAGCCACCCACCAGCCGATAGGGCACGTCTGCCTGAATGCGCAAATACTTGATATGGCCAAAACTGATTAACGGCTGGCCAGGTTGAACGGTGTCTCCCACCTCGACCATTTTTTTCAGAATTATGCCATCAAATGGAGCGATCGAGCGCGCATCGCGGATCTTTGCGTCGATTTCCTGGAGCTGAGACTGTGCCGCCATCAACGCGGCCTGCGCCTGATTCACGCCGGTCAGCGCAGAATATAGATCGGCATGCCGTTCCAGGTCCGGGTCCCCCTTACCCATTACATCCCCCATGCGCCGCGTAAATGCATTATCCATGAGAATGGGTAACCCAAACCCAGGCATCGCACCCGGACTTTCACTGCGTGGCGAGATCAGCTCGCGATTGTACTGCACCTGAGCATTTTGCAAGGTCGCCTGTGCATTAGCGATCTGCGCTTCAAGGGCGCTGCGTTTGGCACGCAAGTCATCGTCATCAATGGCGACCAGAATCGCGCCCTGCTCAAAATAATCACCTTCGTTTCCAGCGATCATCTCAACCCGTCCCGGTATTTGCGCGGTCAATGTGACTTCCTTGAACGGGATGACTGTGCCACTTACTGTAGCCGTATGTAAGGCTTCTGCCGCCTGAACGGTGTAAAGATGGTCCTGCTTTGCGTGCAGGCCCGCGGAAAACACTGTGCTTGCTCCCAGCAAAATTAGAGCAAGTAACCTGAGGTGCGACTTCATCGATCTGATTCCCCTTGAATTATGGCTGATCACCCGTGCTCTAGCCCTCGATATCAACAGGACAACCTTGTTAAATACTTCGTTTTTAATGGGCAATATCATCTGTATGGATATCGATCGCGCCATGCGAAGAAGGTTCAGTTAATGTGCTACCGGAGCTCTGCCAACAGGCCGGTTAAAAAACTCAGGGGCACAATCCCGCGTAAAAAATCAACTCAAAATGCTTGGACATCGAAGCTTCGTTGCATAGTTTCGCTGATTTTTGCCTTGTTTTGCACTCGCCTGTGTTCTTTTTCACACCCTATTTATAGGGAATACAACAGCAACGATTTGCGTCCCCTATCTAAAGACCTCGCAGATTGCGACGGTTAACTGTGGCCGACGCATAGTACGCTTACCTGAGATAATGCAAAACCCCAGCGTGGTGCCAGTCTGCAATTAATCTACGTGATCAAAGCGACCCGAGGAACCATCCGAGAGCAACAGGAATGCACGGACACGCTGATTTAGGCTGGATTATTTCTGAATTCGAGGCGAATAATCGCGCTGCTAAATGGTTCATCAGGGGTAAATCCAAACAATTTCTGCGCTTCCGCAGCAGCCACTCTAGTCTTCGGACAATCTCCGGACATCGGCAAACATCAATAGTACGTCGATTGCGAAACGGTGGGCTAGCGGGGTTACTCTGGGTCAGCCCGAGGATGGGAAATGGCACAGGCCGGTAGCGATGTGCTCACCTTTTATGGCACCAAAATCAGTAGGTTGTCAGATCGTGATTCCGTATAATCACAGCGCTAATCCGAACAATAGTGAGAATGCCGGAAATTGATTAAAACTTTGATTGTATTGCACTGGATAGGGTTGCTGTTGGTAGGGATGGGGCTGTACGTTTGGTTTTTTGGTTCCGCACGCGGCGGCAATATTGGCCAGATGGTCTGGACGGCCACGTTTTTCGGTCTTGGAGGACTACTTCTCTCTCCCTATCCGATTGCCAAAGCTTTCCAATGGATGACTGCAGCAGAGCGGAATAAAAACACTTACTCAGACAATCCATAGTCACACCTCATACAGAGCGCCCAAGACGTGACGGGTCAGGGCGCGGACCGGCCCTAGCCAGGCGGCGCAACGCCGAACCGTAACATCTGGCGCGCTCCTTGCCGACGGGTTTCTGGGCACGTTTCCACGGTGTTGCATCGGCTCGACAGAGCGTAGCGACACAAGTTTCGGAGTTCATAGCCCCCTCTCCCACAGGGAGAGGGTTGGGGTGAGGGGATTTTAAGCGTGAATGCTTTGATTGAATGCATTCCCTCATCCTGTCCTTCTCCCCGAGGGGGAAGGGACGCTCAAATTCAGTGCGTAATGATATTAAAACTCCGAAACCTGAGTTAGCGAGTTGCCAAAAAATGAAGTCACTACTCAGATTACCCCTGAAGTACGTCAGGTCACAGCGTAGAATATGAGTTTACAAAATGTCGCTGACCGTTTTTAACGCAAAGCTGCCGTATTTCAGAGGTTGCCTGAGTAGTGACGTCGTTTCGCCTATTGAGCTGTGATGTATAGGACACGACACCAGCTGAGTAGACGCGCCCGATTCAGCTATATAGCTTGGGCACACCCAATTGCTCATGAATCTGATTGCAGGCATCCGTGGTCATACCCAGGCCCTGCACCAGTTGATCCAGATACTGCGCTTCTTGATTGGTATCGAGGTCGATGGCCATTAAAGAGACGACATAGACTTCCGGCCCAAGCTCCCGTGGGATAGATTTGACAAAGGCATCCACATCCAGCGGTTCGGTCAGCGCCTGCTTGACGAATTCAAGTTCTTCCTCGGAGACGTCACCAAGCTTTTCCACAATCTTTTTTTGCTCCTCCGCATCAACATGGCCATCCGATTTGGCTGCATTGATCATTGCTTTAACCATCAACATCGCATGTTCTTCTGCCTGCGGTTTGGAAGCATCACCAAACTGCGCCAACTCGGGACTACCCCCGCTCTGAGCATTATTTAACTGCCCCATGGCCGCTCCGAGCAATGCGCCCAGGCCGCCACCACCCTGGGGCTGCCCTTGCCCGCCCCCGAGTAAGCTCCCCAACATGCCGGCCATCCCACCTTGGGCTTGTTGCGCATTCCCACCCCCCATAAGACTACCCAGCATACTGCCGAGACCACCGCTTGAGGCCGACTGCCCACCACCGCCAACCACGGCACCTAACACAGAACCTAGAACATTCGACCCCGAACCACGAGACAGCGCCCCACTGTTCATGAGCGCACCGAGAATTTTCATCGCATCTATCGCCATTTGCCATACCCTCCAAAGTCCATAGCAATCAAATCAAGTGGTTTCACGATTACTCGCACCTCCGCGTGGTTGCAATGAGCGCGCTGAACCGATGCCAGAATCAATCCACATAACACGAGATTAAGAAAGGTACACGAGAATGCGCTGTTGCGCACACTTCTGTAACAATACGTGAACTTTCTCAATCCTTTAACGCAAAAAAAGCGTTGCTTTAAGCAACGCTTTCTCATCTATTCAACAGCCCCGGATTTCTCAGCGGGTTTCCTACCCCCATAATCCTTTAATAGCATTGAAGAAATGGGTGATGGGAGCCCCGTTAGCGAGCAGAGACCCTGCTAGAACTTAGAGATCATATCCGCAAGTGCTTCGATATCTTCATCGGAAAGCGACGCAACCTGTCCCAGCATCACGGCCTTCTGTGCACCGCCATAGCTGCCGTCTTTGTACCCCTTGAGCTTCTTGACGATATCTTCTTTGGACTGTCCAGCAATGACAGGCCCGGTGCCCAGCGCTTTCATCTCACCTTTTTGACCGTGACAACCGCCGCAAGCCGCATACTTGGCAGCTGCATCGGCCATCGCAGCTGACGCAGAAACAGCCAACAGTGTGGCGCTCAACGAAGCAAGAACCAGTTTTTTCATCGTTATTCCCCTCCAGGGATACTTGGTTTTTAGGAAAGACCCGGATGTTGGCTCAAGTATCGCTACAGCAGCATTGACAAATATCAATGAAGTTTCGAGTCACTTCCCATTCGAAGATGCTGTGTGCGGTGTATCACGCCCAACAAGGCTGGTCACAATGAGTGAATAAATGCCAACATCCCTCACAACAAATCGCCACCGCTTGACTTCGATCAATGAACCACATATTTTTCATGGTTATTGTTTCACATCAATCCTATCTACCAGGAGTGTCAAAATGTCGTTTTGGCTGGATCTCATGTTTGGTAATTTCATCGGCCTGATTTCATTGTTCACGATTTTTTTTCTGATTGGCATGGCGGTGTGGTTCTTTGCGTTTTTCATGAAAAAAATCAAAGAAGAAGAGCAAGCCGGCTCCACCAAGTAAAAAGTTCCGAACACATAAACAGGCTGTCGAAACTCACGCAGAAACGCCCAAGAAAAAAATAGCCGGGATTGCGGTGTTTCCACATTGTGAACATGCCTCAGATTGAGGTTGTTTTCTACAATGCAAGCTGACGTTTGAGACGTTTTCTACAGCCCGCTAATCGCCTCGGTGTTTTGGCTTTCAAGCTGATACCCAGCACTTTGGCAAACCGCTTGGACAAGTTCGGTACCGGGGACGTTAGTCGCCATATTGAGGCTTGGATCGTTTATTGCTCCTCTCTGTGACCCAACCCCGCCATGCATTGGGCCACTGCAATGATAAGCCTCTCCACCCTAATGCCCCGGCTGCCGGACTTGACCATTTCTCTTCCCTCCTGAACCGTCCTTTTGCTACGACACGCACCACAGCACTTAGGTGGGTTCCGTCAAATTTCGACCTACAATTTATAGGTTTTTTGGTCTATGCTCAGGAGTGACTCGGAACAATAATGTTTGTAACGACCCAGCGCCGGATGAAGCTTTAATGATTGTGCATGTGGGTAAAGAAAAGCGCTGTAATCCACGCTGCTCACTACGATGCAGCGTGCCATTGTTTAACCTAGATTCCGCAGTTGGGCGCGAAAAAGACGCGTAAGCAATTGGTGTGCCTGGTGAATCAGAAAAACTCGTGGTCACCTTATTGGTGATG
>JANTGD010000126.1 GCA_024763135.1 Thiotrichales bacterium
TGATTGAATGCATTCCCTCATCCTGTCCTTCTCCCCGAGGGAGAAGGGACGCTCTAATTCAGTGCGTAATGATATTTAAACTCCGAAACTTGAGCTACTAAGACAATCGGCCAGATCGTATCATGAGGGATAAGCAAATAAGCTGCCAGAAATACTAAGACAGTCCATCGTACAGCCTCATTCAGCGGGTCTCTGGGTGCCCAGAGACCCGCCACAGGTAACGTCCCAGAGCTTACGGCTCGGTGTTGCAATGCTTGGCAAGGACCCCGGTTAATGCCGGCACGCCGCGCCTTGAACCGGAACAACTGGGGCGCTCTGTATGAGAGCTATTCGATGGACGGTGTTAGCAAGCTCAAGATCGCAGCGATTAGAAATCACGGTACAAGTGCCCGGGATTAAACATCCCACTGGGATCGAAGGCCTGTTTGACAGCTGCGGTCAAGCGCATGGTGGTTGGATCGAGCGGGGCGAAGACATTCCCATCGTGCGGCAACTGCGATGCATCGTAATGAAACAGCGTTGCGTGCCCCCCCGCACGGCGCGCGATGACTCGAAGTTCATCCGGCGCGACGGAAGTTTTGTACCAGCGTAACGCCCCTCCCCATTCAATCACTTGTTCTCCCCGCAACTCGAGCAATGGGGTGGCAGGCGCGACTGAGAGTCGCCATAAGGGCTCAGGGGACTGAAAGAAACGCTGCCGATGTTCTCTTAGATCACGCCAAAAACGCCCAGCCGCTTCTTCGCTCAGCGGCTCACCACCGATACGCGCAGTCGCCTCCGCCAGCGCCTCCTCAGAGCCGCAAAGGCGCGCATACAAACGCCCACTCTCCCAAGCGCTGCCGGTAAAACTCAGCGGCAAACGCGCCCAATGTCGCATCCTTGCGATTGCTTCCTGTGGGCCGCAGGTCTGCACCAGCGTGACACGTACCTTGGGTCTGGGGACTACCTTCAAAGACACTTCGAGCAATACACCCAGCGTTCCCAAGGCTCCCACCATCAACCGAGAAACATCGTAACCAGCGACGTTCTTCATCACCCGACCGCCAAATGACAAGACCTGACCGCGCCCATTGATCAGCTTAACGCCCAGCACCGCATCCCGCACACTCCCCAGATACGGCCGACTCGGGCCGGATAGGCCACAGGCCACCGCACCACCGATGGTCGCATTAGCGCCAAAATGCGGCGGTTCAAACGGCAGTTGTTGTTCCTGCGCAGCCAGCAAGGCCTGCACTTCGGCCAAGCGTGTCCCTGCGCGTACGGTAATCGCCAATTCGCTGGCTTCGTAAGCAATCACACCCCGATGCGGGGACAACTCGAGCCTATCCTCCGCCTGGACCGGCAAGCCATAAAACGCCTTGCTGCCGCCACCCTGAATATGCAGCGGCGTCTGCCGCGCCAACGCCGCCTGGACCTGTTCAACCAATGCCAGCTGCTGATCCTGCGGATGATTCAGACTGGGTGCAACTTCTTGTTGTGCTTGAACCATGAGCGATTAAAACCTGGGTAAGTCAGGAAACGGTAATTCCCCTTTATGGACATGCATGGCGCCAAATTCAGCACAGCGATGCAGTGTGGGGACGGCCTTTCCCGGATTAAGCAAACCATCCGGGTCAAAAGCGGCCTTGAGAGCATGAAACTGCGCCAACTCTTCTGCATTGAATTGCACGCACATTTGATTGAGTTTTTCGACCCCCACGCCATGCTCCCCGGTCACGGTACCACCAACCTCGACACACAGCTCGAGTATATCTCCACCAAAGGCTTCGGCCTTTTCCAGCTCGCCAGGGATATTGGCGTCATAGAGTATGAGCGGATGCAGATTGCCATCACCGGCGTGAAACACATTCGCCACGCCCAATCCATATGCCTGGGAAAGCTCGTCGATGCGCGTCAGCACATGCGCAAGTTCGCGCCGCGGAATCGTGCCATCCATACAGTAGTAATCCGGTGAGATCCGGCCTGCCGCAGGGAATGCCGACTTACGGCCCTTCCAGAATAAAGTCCGCTCCGCCTCATCCTTGGCAGTGCGTACCTGGGTGGCACCAGCCGCAAGCAGCAGTTCCCGCACCCGCAGCACCTCCATGGAGACCTCGGCATTGGTACCGTCCAGCTCACAGATCAAAATCGCCGCGGCATCGCGTGGATAGCCTGCGTGCACAAAGTCTTCAGCCGCGCAAATCGCAGGATTGTCCATCATTTCCAGGCCCGCTGGTGTCACCCCAGCGGCAATAATATCCGCAACTGCAGCACCTGCGCTCGCGACATCCGCAAACGCCGCCAACAGCACCTGGGCACGCTCTGGACGCGGCAACAGTTTGACTGTCACCTCAACAATAATCCCAAGCATACCCTCTGACCCGGTCATCAGGGCTAGCAGATCGAACCCCGGCGCATCCAGGGCCTCACTGCCCACTTCAAATAGTTCCCCGGCCACGGAAACCAATTTAAGGTGCTGAATATTATGTACCGTGAGGCCATATTTCAAACAATGCACCCCACCGGAATTCTCCGCCACATTGCCACCGATCGAACAGGCAATCTGCGACGAAGGATCGGGCGCGTAATATAGGCCGTGGGGTGCCGCCGCCTCACTGATGGCAAGATTACGTACCCCTGGTTGCACGCGCGCGCGCAGATTGTCGGCGTCAATTTCGAGGATTTGGTTGAATTTGGCCAGCGACAGTAATACCCCATCACTCAACGGCAAGGCCCCTCCCGATAGTCCGGTACCCGCGCCACGCGCAACAACCGGCACTTGCTCCGCATGACACAGCCGCATCACCGCTTGCACTTGTTCGATGCGCTCTGGTAAGACCACCACCATGGGGCGCTGCCGGAAGGCCGGCAAGCCGTCACATTCGTAAGCGGCCAGTTCCACTGGGCTGGCGAGGACACAGTGCTCTGGCAAAATCGCCCGCAAGCGATCGATGATCTCAGGGCGTGGTTGAAGTACACGTTCGTCTGGAATTCGTTGCATTTTAGTGTTTGGGTTGCTCAGGCGGCTTAGTGTAAAAATCTTATGCGACCGGAATCGACGAGGAGCCTGCTGTCCAAGAAAAACTGTAACTACTCAGCACACTCCGGAAATGCGCCAGCTCTGCGTTAAAAAAAATGGTCATTAACAAGGTATCAACGCACAGTTTTCGCCTTGATCTGAGGTATTGCAGAGACAATCTGAGCAGTTACCTATTTTTTTGACAACTCCCAGAGTAGTTATAAAACGATAACCACCCAAGAAGGCATGGAAATCAGCCCTTGTCCCGAACGCCGTGCATAAAATCGCCTTGCTATTGGTCCTATTACTAAGACAATCCATAGTAAAGCTTGCTACAGAACACCCTAAAAAGTTACAGGTCAAGGCGGGGCTCGCCGGCAATGGCCGCGTCCTTACCAAGCGGCGCAATACCGAGCCGTCACATCTGGGCTACTCCTCGCGGGTGGGTCTAAATGCACTCATCCACGGTGTTACACCGGCTTGTGCCTAAGTTTTCCGAGAATCGCTGTAATGGCGGTTTACGATGGATTGTCGTTGTCGGTCTAAATCAAGGAAGCAATATCCCTTATTCCTATTGAGGACATCCATTCTCAGACACCCACCCAGGCAGATTGACCCCTGCGCTATGGGTATTCTATTGTCTCTATAGGTTGAGACTAAGCGTAGTTACTACCGACCGCATTATCCCCTACCCAAGGAGCACCCTAGATGAAAACAGCAGCGGAGTTGTTTGTCGAGTGCCTGGAGAACGAAGGCGTTGAATATATCTTTGGCATTCCTGGCGAGGAAAATCTGGATGTCATCGATGCCCTGCACGACAGTCACATCGCCTTTGTTACCGTCCGCCACGAGCAAGGGGCTGCGTTTATGGCCGATGTTTATGGTCGCCTCACGGGACGTGCCGGCGTTTGTCTTTCGACCTTGGGGCCCGGAGCCACTAATCTCATGACCGGCTTTGCTGATGCCGACATGGACTATGCGCCGATTGTGGCCATTGCGGGCCAGGGGGCGACCACACGGATGCACAAAGAAAGCCACCAGATCCTTGATCTGGTCGCGCTATTTGAGCCCGTCTCCAAATACAGCGTTGGCATTCTTGAACCAGAAAATGTCCCAGAGGTCGTGCGCAAAGCATTCAAGGTCGCGGAAGCTGAAAAACCCGGAGGGGCTTTCATCAGTTTCCCCGAGAATATCGCCGCCAGTACTCCCCCTGATGATATCCATCCACTGCGTGTCCAACGTGCAATGCACTCCTACCCACCGCGCGAAAAAATCGAACAAGCAGCGCAGATAATCTCGGACGCACGGTACCCGATCATCTTGGCCGGTAACGGCGTGATTCGCTCCCACGCTTGTCATGAACTCGTGGAATTTGCCGAAAAACTTTATATTCCCGTCACCCAAACCTTTATGGCCAAGGGAGTAATTCCTTTCGACCATGCCCTGAGTCTGGGCACCATTGGCTTACAATCTGCCGATTACGTTGCCTGTGGCATCGAAAAAGCCGATGTGATCATCTGTGTGGGTTTCGACATGGTCGAATATCACCCGCACCTCTGGCATCCCAAAAAAGACAAAAAAATCATTCACATCGACCATAACTCTGCGGAAGTCGATGCGCATTACATCGTCGAAGCCGGTGTGATTGGCGATATCGATGTCTCGCTACGCCAAATTGCCGAATTGACACGCCCCAAGGACGATTACTGGATCGGCACACTACGTGACATCATCATCAAAGAACTGGACGATTACGCCGACGACTTAGGCTTTCCCATCAAGCCCCAACGCATTCTGCACGACACCCGCCATGTGTTGGGCCGAGAAGACATCCTGGTGTCCGATGTGGGCGCACACAAAATGTGGATCGCGCGTCTGTTTCGTAGCTACGAGCCCAACACCTGTATTATTTCCAATGGTTTCGCAGCCATGGGGATTGGCGTGCCCGGCGCGATCGCCGCCAAACTCGTGCATCCGGAAAAACGCGTCATGACCATCACCGGAGATGCCGGATTTATGATGAACTCACAAGAAATCGAAACTGCGCTACGCTGGAAGGTCCCCATCGTGATTATGATCTGGAACGACAGCGGTTATGGCTTGATTAAGTGGCACCAGGAACGCCATTTTGGGCGCACGGGACAGATCAGCTTCGGCAATCCGGACTTTGTTAAATATGCCGAATCGTTTGGTGCCAAAGGGTATCGTATCGAACGTGTCGAAGACTTGGCTCCAACCCTGGAGCAAGCATTTCAGGACGAAACCGTGGTTGTCATTGATGTGCCCGTGGATTACTCAGAAAACATGAAACTGACCGAGAAGCTCGGCAAGCTGGTTTGCCCGCTGTAGCACGTTCGGCTTCTCACATTGAGGAAGGCAAGTATGCATTTTGATATTCAAATACCCGGAGCAAAACCCGCCGGCGAAACCGTTGGGGTGACCTCCCCTCATGACGATCGGCTCATTGGCACGGTGGCCACCGTGGACGCATCCGGGGTCGACCGCGCGCTCGCCAATGCTTCGGCTCTGTTTAACGATCGCAAGCAATGGCTGGATGCGGATACGCGCATCTCAATACTCCGGCGTACCGCAAAACTCATGCACGAACGCTTCGACCTGTTGGCAGAAATCGCTTGTAACGAGGGCGGCAAACCACTACGGGATACCCACGTCGAGCTACATCGCGCAATCGACGGCATCAGAAACTGCATCGAGTGCATCCGCACTGAACACGGCACAGAGATCCCCATGCAGCTCAACCAAGCTTCGCAACACCGCTTGGCCTTTACTCATCGTGAACCTATCGGGGTAGTGGTTGCTTTCAGCGCGTTTAACCATCCTGTCAATCTCATCGTCCATCAAGTGGGACCCGCTATTGCCGCAGGCTGCCCGGTTATTATCAAACCCGCAGAAGCTACGCCCTTATCAGCATTTATGTTGGTAGATATTCTGCGCGAGGCCGGCCTGCCCGACGCTTGGTGCCAACCCCTGCTAACCACCGACCACACAATCTCCGGTGGCATGGTGCGAGATCCGCGTACTGCCTTTTTCAGCTTTATTGGCAGTGCGCGGGTGGGCTGGATGTTGCGCGGTGAGTTGGCACCCGGCACACGCTGTGCTCTCGAGCATGGTGGCGCCGCCCCCGTTATTGTCGCAGCCGATGCCGATCTCGATGATGTATTGCCGTTATTGGCCAAGGGCGGATTTTACCATGCGGGCCAGGTCTGTGTGTCCGTGCAACGTGTCTTTGCGCACCGCGATATCGCGCACCGCGTCGCAACACAGCTCGGCGCCATTGGGCAATCCTACGTAACAGGTAATCCGCTCGACCCACAAACCGAAATCGGCCCTTTGATACGTCATGATGAAACTGCACGTATCGAAGCGTGGGTCGATGCGGCCGTGGCACAGGGTGCAGAGTTGATCAGCGGTGGCCACCGTATTGCCGACGCCTACTATGCAGCCACCGTGTTGCTCGATCCACCAGCTGACGCTAAGGTGAGTACCCAGGAGATTTTCGGCCCTGTCATCTGTGTCTACAGCTACGACGACCTGGATCAGGCCATTGCACTGGCCAACAGTCTGCCCTACGCATTTCAGGCATCGGTCTGCACACGCGATATCGACACCGCGCTCTACACCGCGCAGCAACTCGATGCTTCGGCTGTTATGATCAATGACCATACCGCGTTTCGCGTAGATTGGATGCCCTTTGCCGGTTTAAAGCAATCGGGCTACGGCACCGGTGGCATTCCCTACACCTACCGAGACATGCAAATCGAGAAAATGACGGTGATCCGCTCCCGGGGTCTATGACGAAATTTTATCGCTCTGTATCCATCAGAACAGGCTGGTTGGCGTACTAAGGTAGTGCAAAAGTTATATATCACACGACCAATACCCAATCGAACAACCGATCGATAAACTTCCACGCTTATGGAGTCACATGCTCTACGCACATGATTTCGAGGAGTCACATCTTTCGAGGTGTAAAAAGAATCGGTAACAAGACAGCACGCTCTCGTTACCAATAAATTAGGGCAAGGGATGCTTCCTTTGCCCTAATGATAAAATAGCAAGCAGCAACGTACGCTGCGTATCCTATCAAGCGCAACAAGCGTTACCCCCACCTGTTTTCTTCTCACGCTACTGACAGTATTTGCGATGCGAAAATGGCTCACAGCCCGTCACGTATCATTCATTGGACAGGTGGGTATACACTCACTCCCTCCCCGCCAACCGAGCAGAATCACTTGAACACGAAAACGCTGCGCAGGAAATGGATAATTGGGGCCAAACGGGAAAACCTGTGGCCATCTTCATGGTGATGAGAGACTTTTCTGCTTCGCTATGCGGCCCAGGAGCCAGTGCGGACTGTTGTGATCCAGGTAATTTTTCTGGGTTCAAAAAGGCAATCGAAACACCGCCCTTCCAATTGCTGCGTTGCATACACCTGGTATCCGGGCTTCTCATGGCGCTTTTCAACAGCCTTTCAGAAAGCGGACGTTATTAACCCGGCACCCTGTCCAGTGATTGATACCTCGCGATTGGCTTAGACCAAGCGCTTACTCAGCCGCGCTGAAAAAAATACACTCCAAAAACAGTCAGTGCGCGACTTGTTAGCGCTTTAGCCAAGATCAAGGTACTCCGGCGTAGCATCAATTCAGCCGAAAAATCACAACCCACGCAGCCTCAGAAAATGCTGAAGCGGCAATAGCTTTCTGCGGCCTCCTAGTACGTCGTCCCGCTTAAAATGACCGACTCAGCGCTTTTGCGATGCTGCGCATCAAAGCCCAGTGCGCGGGCAATGGCCGCGTCCTTGGCAAGCACTGCAACACCCAGGCGCGGCATCACAGAAGCGCCCGAAGGGTTGCCCTGCCAGCATCCCTGGCGTTGTGGCACGCCTTGGAAAGGGAACAACTATTCCCTGCGAAGTGCGCCTACCCAGCAATGCAGACAGGACAACTGACTCCGTCATTTTAAACTGGACGAGGTACTAGTGGCGAACCGCTTCCTGACTCGCTGTCTCCATCAGAACACGCTGGTTGGATGGAGCACTCGCGAACTCTCACGAAATTCCCGTTCACAGGTTGAGTCATCAACAGCCATCTTCTCGCTGTCTTTTAACAAGCTGTCGAAAATAATACGGGCACGTGCAAAGCATACCTCAGAGAAATGGCGCAACGGACATGCAGTACAGCAATTTTGCGACGATTTCTAACATCGTATTGTGCCGCCTGAAGGCAGTTCGGCAAGCTGCTGATGCTGCCAAAGGGTACAAATCTCCCTGCAAATTTTTTATGGCTTAGGTAGTAGGGCGAATGGGGAATTTATTCAACCCCATCAAACCACTAGGCTACAGCGTAGTTTTTGAGGGACTGACAGGTCGATTTTCCCAACGCCATCTCTTTTAGGATAAACAAGCGCTTCAACAACGCTTAATGGCAATCCAGATCGCGGACGCAACCGCATCGGATTCGCACGCATCCGGTCATCGGCGGAAAAAAGTAAGAACAGCCACAATTTTCGTCACCGTGCAGCGCCTCAAATCGATGCCCATCTAGGGACTACACAGCGTCTCGAAACAGGCAATCCGGAACATCAACCTGAGTGATTGCCGTGGAAAGACAGCGCGTATCAATCGACTGATACCGCGCTTTAAATTTTTAACTCATTGGAGGCAAAGTTATGTACACAGGCATCAACAATACGACTGCTACTCCGCCGAAGTATACGAGCAACTCAGCGGCCAGCAGCAGTCAAACAGATGCGAGCAATAATGCGTCTGGGAGCAGCGGCAACGCGGGCTCCCTGTCCGGGGCAAGTCTTTATCAAATCCTCTCTCTACTCATTTCCCTAATTCAAGCCCTGCTTGATGAAATGGGACAGTCGCAAGATAAGCAGAACAGCAACAATCCCGGCGCCAATAGCAACGGTAACGGCGGTACCTCTGGTAACGGCGGTACCTCTGGTAACGGCGGCACCTCTGGTAACGGCGGCACCTCTGGTAACGGCGGCACCTCTGGTAACGGCGGCACCTCTGGTAACGGCGGCACCTCTG
>JANTGD010000127.1 GCA_024763135.1 Thiotrichales bacterium
GGAAAAACTCGTGGTCACCTTATTGGTGATGAGAGGTTTTTCTGATTTGCCAGGTGCACCAAGAGCTTGCGTGGACTTTTGTGATCCAACTGAGGTTCAACAACCTGTTAAGCATAATGCGCCAACTCGCGCAGCAATGCGGTGGCATAGCTACCGGCTGGTAAGGAAAATGAGATCACCACGGTTTGCGTATCTTCCCAAGCATACCGCAGATCCTTCGGCCGCGCGCGCAAGCTACGACGCTCCGCAGTCAAGCCCTGCCTTTGCAGACCCTGAACCCAATCGGCATGTCGGGTCAGGACGCTCGCTTCAAGTTGCGCGACGGCATCCGCCACTTGCAAGCGTCCGGATTTTCCTGGTAAGGGACCGGTAATGTGGACATCTCCCTGAGTGATGCGATCGGCATCCTCGGTATTTCCCGGTAAATGTAAAAACAGGCTATGACTGCCATCGAGCATCAGCAAATCTCCGGGCAGGGCCTGTAACCAGTTACCCTGACGCAAGCGTTCGGCAAGCACCTCATTGAATAAATAACTTCGCGCCGCGGACAGCACTAATCCGCGCCTATGCCGATCACGAAATTTTTTTCTCCCTAAGAAAAATCGTTCGGCTTGTGCAAGATTACTGCCCTGCCGACCGAAGCGCTGTTCGCCAAAATAGTTTGGATAACCCTGTCGTTGAATCACTTGGAACGCTGCATCGAAGCCAGTTTTATCTCCATGGCATTGGCGCAGTACGATTCTGAAGGTATTTCCCTGCAGCGCTCCCCGGCGCAACTTTCGTGTATGCCGACTCGCTTCGAGGAGCTCGAGTTCTGCGGGCCACGCGGCCCCCACCGGGGGATCCTGACGTGCCGGCAAATGGATGCTGAACCACTGCGTGGCAAGCGCGCGTTTATCCTTCAACCCTGCATAGCTCACCTCACGTGGACTGACATTGGCCCAAGTCGCCAACCAATTGGCTGCATCCTGGGTATTAAGTCCACGTTTACGCAGCTTCAGCCAGAGGTGTTCACCACTGCCCTGTGGTAACACCTTGGGAATTTCAGTGACCACAAAATCGGCCATGTCCGCGCGCAGTACCGCATGTTCGAGCGGCGGCGAGGGATTTGCGCGGGGCCAATCTGGCAGCGCCATACTCGAAATTTTGGGGTCAGGCTTGGGCATGAGAAAATGCTCTTATGAATAGACAACCACAACTCCGGCAAACAGGCCAAACGCTTTACAGCGCGCGTTTCGACGATTTCTATGCCGCCAGAGAGAATCCACGTCAAGAAAAACAGTTTGTATTTTGTGAAGGTAATGCGCTCGGAGAGCGATTTCCCAAAGCGCAGGAGTTTACCATTGCAGAACTGGGCTTTGGCGCTGGCATCGGATTTCTTACGACGCTCCAACTCTGGAGCAGATTAGCGCCCGCCACTGCCAAGTTGCATTATCTGAGCGTGGAACAGTTTCCCTTAAATCGCACAGAGCTGCGTGCTGCATTACAGGCCTATCCTGAGCTGTCTCCATTCTCAGACGAACTCCTGCACCACTGGCCTTATGAAATTCCTGGGTTTCATCGAATTCACCTGCCTGCCAGGCAGACCTTTCTCACGCTGATTTTCATGCCGGCGCTGGCCGCGCTGCAGCAGCTCTCCGCCTGCGTCGATGCCTGGTTTCTCGATGGATTTGCACCGGCCAAAAATCCCAGCATGTGGCAGCCCAAGATTTTTCAGGAAATGGCACGTCTGAGCCATGCGCATAGTACCTTCGCAACCTATACCGCTGCTGCACAAGTGCGCCGCGACCTGCAGGCAGCAGGCTTCGAGGTGCAAAAGACCCGCGGCTATGGTCGCAAGCGAGAACGTTTGATCGGTCGTCTGTCAACCGGGCACTCACCCAAATGGCGACGGCCTGCGTATAAACCCTGGCTTGCACGACCTGAACTGCCGATCCGGCGTCCTCAGCATGTCGCCATCATTGGCGCAGGCATTGCCGGTTGTGCCACCGCCAATCGACTCGCAGCGCGCGGCCTCAGGATTACGCTGTTCGATCGAGGCGGACATCTCGCTGGCGGTACGTCCGCCAATCCTGCTGCCATGATGCACCCGTACCTCAGCGTCGATGCCAATATCGCCACCCGCCTGTCCAGACAAGGCTACGAATTTACGCTTGCGACTATCAACACACTCGAGGACAACGGCCACCGCAGTGGATTTCATCCCCTGGGGCTCTTGCGCTTACCCAAGCACCACCAGGATGCAGAACGACAAGCGCAGATCGCGGCCCAGCAAGATTATCCTGTGGAATTTCTGCAACTCTGTGCTGCGCACGAAGCGAGCGCGCTGAGCGCTACAGCGACGGAGGAACCCGGCTTGTATTTCCCGGACGGTGGCTGGTTTGAGCTGCCAACCCTGTGCACGGCACTGGTTGCCGCCTTTCAACCCCACATCGCGTTTCAGCCAAACACTCAGATCACAGCACTCCAACAGGAAAACCAAACCTGGCAGCTTTTGCGTGAAGACGGTGTTCGCTGTGGACCATTTGACGCCGTGATAATCGCCACTGGCCATGCCAGCGCACAATTTTCGCAAACCAAAGCACTGCAAATCATCCCCAACCGCGGCCAGCTCAGCTGCCTGAAAAGTACCTGGAAACCTCACACCGTGGTGACTCGAAATGGCTATATCACACCCACAGCGACAGGCTTTTGTGTGGGTTCAACCTATGCTGCAAACCGTGAAGATGCTGAGATCACACCGCAGGATAACACCCTCAATCTCGAACGACTGGCAGCCATCGCAACCAACCAGAGTATCGCACGCGATGCACAAGCAATCCGGGCCTGGGCCGGCATTCGGGCCACGACGTCAGATCGATTGCCACTGGTGGGACCTGTCGCAGCTGCGACACCCTTTCGTGACCTCTTCAGCTCAAGCCTTAAAGGCGCGCGACGCCGTCCTGATCAAGTGCCGCCCTATTACCCAGGGTTATATCTCATTACAGGGCTTGGATCGCGCGCATTGACCTATGGGCTGCTCTCCGCCGAGCATCTCGCTGCACTGATATTGACAGAACCACTGCCCATCGAGTATGCACTCTACGAGGCCATCCACCCCAGCCGCTTACTCGTCAAAGCAATCCAGCGTGGCGAATCCGTCGCTGAGGATTCACCTGACTCTGAGGCATGAGGTAAATCCCCTGGCACGGCCATGTGGCACCACTCAACGATGTAATCGAAAGATTGTGCTACCCACTTCAGCTCAGACCCCCTGAACAAAGGCACGATCGGCACGTACTAATCGGTCAGACAGATCACCAATTGATTTTTCGAGTGCAATAAATATTAAACCTAGTACACCGCCAAGCCCTTGGCGCACCTGGCAAACCAATTGCTTACGCGTCTTTTTCGCGCCCAACTGCGGAATCTAGGTCAAACCTAAAAACCTCAGTTGGATCACAAAAATCCACGCAAGCTCTTGGTGCACCTGGCAAATCAGAAAACCCTCTCATCACCAATAAGGTGACCAGGAGTTTTTCCGATTCACCATGCACACCAATATCTTACGCGTCTTTTTTGCGCCCAACTGAGGTTTTTAGGTTAAAGGGAAGGAACTACTCAGCGGGTTGTTAAAAAATTGAAGCCGCCGCTCAGATTGCCCCTGAAATACACCCGATCAAAGCGAAAAATGTGAGTTGACACCTATCAATGACCATTTTTTAACGCAGAGCTGGCGCATTTTAGGCAGCTTTGATTAATTCTGGCACGAGCAGATTGTGGTGAAAAATCGTCCAGTTCAAGGCGCGGATCGCAGGTAATCGCTGGCTATTGCGAGAATCCGCAACGCAGACGTGGGCGATTTTGCGCCGCAAGATGCCGTGTTACGTATTGATCAGAACTGCCTTTAGAGGTGAGCTGGGTCGTTACTAAGAGATGACAATACACCTCAAATTATGCATAAACCGCGTGTCCACTGTACTTTTCGACCATAAAACGAGCGGACTGGCAGGTTACCCTTCGCGCTTCCAGGTTGTTCCTTGAGGACTGTCTTCAAGAAGAATGCCTTGCGCTGCCAATTCATCGCGAATCGCATCGGCCCGGGCAAAATCTTTGGCTTTTCGCGCTGCCAGTCGCTCCGCAATCTTGGTCTCGATCTCCTGATCAGAAAGCCCAGCGGTTTGTTCGGGTTGCCAGCGAAACCAAGTCTGCGGATCCGCATAGAGCACCCCCATGAGGTGACCTGACGCAAGCAAGCGGCTTTTTAACAGGGCGCGTTCGGTCGGATCGCTCGCTTTATTGAGTGCATGAGCCAGCTCGTGCAGTCGCGCGATTGCCACTGGTGTATTGAGATCGTCCTCGAGCGCCGCGAGAAACGCCTCGTCGGGGTCAACCTGTTCGTCCACCGGCACATCCTGAGCACTTAACAAGGCATTATAAAGGCTATCGAGCGCCGCCTTGGCCTGCTGCAAGTTTTCTTCGGACCAATCGAGCGGGGAACGGTAGTGGCCGGACAATAGGGCAAAACGCACCGCCTCACCGGGTGCCACTTTAAGCACTTCGCGCAGAGTGAAAAAATTGCCTTCCGATTTAGACATTTTGTCACCATGCACGGTGATATAGCCATTGTGCATCCAATACCTTACAAAGTGCTTACCTCCATGCGCGCATTTGCTTTGGGCCCGCTCGTTCTCGTGGTGAGGAAAAATGAGATCCCGACCTCCCCCATGAATATCGATTGTCTCACCCAGATGCGTTTCAATCATTGTCGAGCACTCCAGGTGCCAACCGGGACGCCCCACGCCCCAGGGACTTTCCCAACCGGGCAACGTCTCGTCGGAAGGTTTCCAGAGCACAAAATCGGCAGGATGCCGTTTATAATCACCAACCTCGACGCGGGCACCGGCTTGCATGTCCTGCAGGTCACGATGAGACAATGCACCATAATCCGGCATGGATGTAACATCGAAAAGGACATGCCCCTGGGTTTCATAGGCATGGCCGCTGTCCAATAGCTCCTGGATCATATGCTGCATCTGCGCGATATGTTCAGTGGCGCGCGGTTCGATGGTCGGTGGCAAGGTATTGAGCTGCGCGATATCTTCATGATATGCGGCAATATAACGATCGGTGAGCGCCCGTATCGTTTCGTGATTTTCGCGCGCAGCCTGATTTATCTTATCGTCCACATCAGTAATATTTCGCGCATAGACCACCTTAGGGTACAGATAGCGCAATAAGCGGAACAATGTATCGAACACCACAATCGGCCGCGCGTTCCCAATATGGATATAGTTGTACACGGTCGGCCCGCAGACATACATTGTCACACGCTCTGGATCCCCGGGTTTAAAAACTTCTTTTTGTCCAGATTGTGTATTATAAATTTTTAGTGTCATGGTTTTTTCGAATCATCGAAGCGTTAGGTAAATTGGTTGCAGCGCCCTGTTTGCGTGTCAGTCAGCGATCACCTGAGCCATGGATCAGAGCCACGGCATGCACGGCAATGCCCTCGCCACGGCCGGTAAAGCCCAGTTTCTCGGTGGTCGTCGCCTTGACATTGACCGCGCCCGAAAAGCCAATCAGTTCATCCAGATTTTGCTGCATGCGATCGATATGCGCCCCCATGCGTGGGGCTTGCGCAACAATCGTCGCATCGATATTACAAACTTGGTAACCCAGGGTTGTGAGTTGTTGCAGTACATCGCGCAGAAGGATTGTGCTATCGATCCCCGAAAAACTCGGATCATTGTCTGGAAAATGCCGCCCAATGTCCCCCAGGCAAGCTGCGCCGAGTAATGCGTCGCAGATCGCATGTATCAGCACATCACCGTCCGAATGCGCTTTGAAGCGTTGCGTAAAGGGAATTTTGACACCACCAAGTACCAGATAATCACCAGGTTCGAAGCGATGCACGTCAAAGCCGTGACCCACGCGCATGGTCATTGTTCCGCATACTCCTGCTCAAGAAAAAGGCGGGCCAACTGCAAATCTTCCGGTTGGGTAATTTTGATATTGTCCATGCGCCCTTCCACTAACAAGGGTCGGTAGCCCAGACGTTCTAAGGCGCTGGCCTCATCGGTAATCAATTCGGGGTGTTCCAGCCCTTCTTCCAACGCTCGATGCAGCAGTTCCGCACGAAACATCTGTGGCGTCAGCGCGTGCCAAAGCTGATGTCTATCGACGGTCTGAATCACCTGCGCAGTTTCGTCCGAACGTTTCATCGTATCGCGCACCCGTGCTGCCAGAAGACCCCCGCAAGGATGAGTCGACAAGGTATTGATCAGGCGCTTGATGTCCGATCGTCTGACACAAGGCCGCGCGGCATCATGGACCAAGAACCATGCCGCTGGTACTTGTAATGTTTGCTCTAAATGACGCACGGCATTGAAAACTGAATGCGGTCGTTCGCGCCCCCCGGTTACCTGCACAATCGGTTTCTTCAATTGTAACGACATCGTTGGCCACCAGGTATCCTGAGCCGAAATAACCACCGCAATCCCAGCGATTTCGGGTACAGCAGCCAATTTCTTCAGCGTATGCAGCAAAACAGGTTCTCCGAGCAGCTCAAGATACTGTTTCGGACATGCCGTTTGCATCCGCTTGCCGATGCCGGCAGCTGGCACGATGGCCCACACGGGTTGTTTATGCATCGGTAATTTCAAAGTCGCATGACCGCACAGGGCGAGACCGGCAGATGTTAATCAAAAATCAGCAGAATCGCGAGCAGCCGGGAGAGCGGTGTAATGACCCAGTACATCGTCCAGTTTAAACTGGACGATGTACTAGCGCGGGAGCGCAGCGGTTTGTGTCAAAACGCGGTGAGGCTCCACGGCGGGGACAATCTGAAAAAAAGTCTCACCTTCACGTATCATGCCGAGTTCCGTGCGTGCGCGCTCCTCTAGCGCCACCTCGCCTTGCCGGAGATCCAGCACTTCAGCCTCCAGTGCCGCATTCCGCGCCTGACGGCGCTCATTGTCAGCACGCTGCGCCTCTACCGCCTGGCGAAGTGCAAACACGTCGGCCAAGCTACCGTCACCTACCCACAAGCGAAACTGAAGCTGCACTAGAATAACCAGCAAAATAGCGATTAAGAGTCTCATTGGTATCCAAACATGAGGACGGCTGATGTTCCCTATCAGCGTAATTATAGACTGATTAATTCTTTATGCTACAACAAGTTGCCAGATTGATCTAATAGTTTAAATCAAAAAAGGCCGCGAACTGCGGCCCAAAGACTCTGGGACAACCCTTTTTGCCGGTGGTTAGAACTGCTTGAAGGCCGATTTGCCCGCATACGCCGCATTGGCGCCCAGTGCCTCCTCAATGCGTAACAGCTGATTGTATTTGGCCACGCGGTCCGAGCGGGACATCGACCCGGTCTTGATTTGGCCCGTACCGGTCGCAACCACTAAATCGGCGATGGTGACATCCTCGGTTTCTCCTGAGCGATGAGAGACAACCGCTGTATATCCAGCGTCCTTGGCCATCTGAATGGCTGCCAAGGTCTCGGTCAGGGTACCAATCTGATTGACCTTGATTAAGATTGAGTTGGCAATGTGTTTATCGATGCCTTCTTTAAAAATCTTGGTATTGGTGACGAATAAATCATCTCCGACCAACTGAATCCGCTGGCCGAGTTTTTCTGTGAGAATCTTCCAGCCATCCCAATCGTCCTCAGCCAGTCCATCTTCTATGGTCAGGATCGGATACTGATCGACCCAGGCGCTCAAATAATCGACAAACCCAGCCGCATCGAACTGACGGCCTTCTGAAGCCAGGTTATACAGACCATTTTCATAAAATTCTGAACTCGCAGTATCAAGACCCAGCCAAATATCTTCGCCCGCTTTATAACCAGCCTTATCGATGGCTTCCAAAATCGTTTCGATAGCTTCTTCATTGGACGATAGATTGGGAGCAAAACCCCCTTCATCCCCAACCGTGGTATTCAACCCGCGCGCTGCAAGTACCGATTTGAGCTGGTGAAAAACCTCGGCCCCATAGCGCACGGCTTCCGAAAAGCTGGGTGCACCTACCGGCAGAATCATGAATTCCTGAAGATCCACGCTATTGTCCGCATGCGCACCACCATTGATGATGTTCATCATCGGCACGGGAAGCAGATGCGCTTCGGCACCACCCAAATAGGCATACAAGGGTTGCCCAGCATTGGCCGCCGCTGCGTGTGCGCTGGCCAGAGACACGGCTAAAATGGCATTGGCGCCAAGTTTTGCTTTATTGTCAGTGCCGTCCAGTGCCAGCATCCGTTCATCGAGACTGGCCTGATCGTCGACAGACATACCCAGCAAAGCATCCTGAATCACTCCATTAACATGCCCAACGGCTTTGAGAACCCCCTTGCCACCAAAGGCCGCTTCGCCATCGCGTAGCTCAATGGCTTCACGTGCGCCTGTCGAGGCACCCGAAGGCACGGCGGCCCGTCCCATCACGCCATTGTCCAGAATCACATCGGCTTCCACCGTGGGATTCCCGCGTGAATCGATAATCTGCCTGCCTTTAATCGCTTTAATTGTTGCCATGCAAATAAAACTCCTATCTTAAAGAATAATTAAGCCCGTCGGTGGGCATCAAAATAAAAACTATTGCTTGAACCGCTTATGCTAAACCGATCCAGCATGCCGTGATCTTCCACACCTTGGCAGGCCAGCTACTAAACTCATATTTTTCGCCTTGATCAGGCGTATCTCAGAGGCAATCTGAGCAGTTAATCATAGTACAACCTTATACTGAGCGCCCCAGATGTTATGGTTTAAAGTGCGGCTGGTGATCAGCTAAACTGATCGGCTTCGTTCTATAGCAGCGCGATTCGTATCCGACCGGCAACCCCTCCCTTGAATGCGCGCCTAGTACCTCGTCCAATTTAAAATGACGGACTCAGCGCTTTTGTGATGCTGCGCATCAAGGCGCAGTGCGCAGGCAATGGCAGCGTCCTTGGCAAGCACTGCAACACCGAGGC
>JANTGD010000128.1 GCA_024763135.1 Thiotrichales bacterium
TCGTGGTCACCTTATTGGTGATGAGAGGTTTTTCTGATTTGCCAGGTGCACCAAGAGCTTGCATGGACTTTTGTGATCCAACTGAGGTTTTTAGGTTCAAGCATGACAAGATTCGCTATGCCGCTTAGGCGATCTATAGAGTGGCCGGGTTAATAATAGCTGGCTATTGCGAATATCCGCAACGCACAAGTGGGCGATTTTGCGCCGCAAGATGCCGTGTTACGAATTGATCAGAGCTTCCCTAAACTAACAGACTCAGCGTTTCTGTGATACGCGGCAGCACAGAAACGCCCGAAGGGTTGCCCTGTCTGCGTCTGTGGTGTTGTTGCACTCCTTGGGAAGGGAACAACCACCCCCTGCGAAGTACACCTACCCAGGCATGCAGACAGGACAACTGAGTCCGTCAGTTTAAACTGTACGATGTACTAGCCGGAGAAACCCCTTGGCGGTTGCTATGAGACTCGTCACAACAGGGGCGCTCTGTATGAGCGCTTTAACGAGGGATTGTTGTAACTGTTGATTGCCCCCGAGTTGTTACGGAATGTTTTAGAGTGCAGGTTTGATCTCAATGCGAGGTTGCCCTGCTCGTTTGCTCTGCTCCTCGGGCGTCAATGCTTTAATGCTTAGTGCATGTAAAGCGCCGGATTGAATGTCTGCAGAAAAAATACCCAGAATCGTTTTTTGCCGTTGTAGCATTCCGAGGTCCGCAAAGCCGGTAGAAACGATGACCAGTTCAAAGTTGCAGTCTGCGCCTTTGATATCAATTTCTGCGTCGGGGTAGCGGTCTTTTATCCGCGTTATCATTTCGTCTTCTTTCATTGATGAGTCTCCATGTCTTTAGGGTCAGTGTAATCGATGCGCCAGGGGTTTTGCTCGGGTTCTGGCCTATAGAAAGGGCCGCCTCAAGTAGTCTTTTCTACCGCAGCTTGGAGCATGGGGAGCAGCTCACCACTGGCAAGCATGGCTTCGACAATATCACTGCCGCCGATGATTTCCTGCTCAATGAATAATTGTGGAAAAGTTGGGAATTCCGACACCTCGGGCAGTGCCTGCATGATCGAGGGCGTGGCGAGCACATCGACCCATGCGAATGGAACTCCCGTCGATTTTAGTAAGGTGGCCGCTTTAGCAGAAAAGCCACAACGCGGTTCATCTGGCGTGCCTTTCATATAGAGGATGACTGGATTTTCTGCTAACTGACTACGGATTTTATCAGATGTTTTCATTACGATTTCCTAAACTAAACGTGTATTGAGAAAAGCCGCCAGATGTAGCGAAGCCCGTTCGCAGCCTTCGCGAATTTGCTGGCGACAGGAAATTCCATTAGCGATAATGGTTGCCGAAGGTTTCGATCGTATCGTTGGAAGTAAACTTTGTTCGGCCATCTCCATTGCGATTTGGGCATGTTCTTTTTCTATTCCAAAGCTACCGGCCATACCACAACAGCTGGCTTCGACAAATTCAAACTTCAAATTAGGTATGGATTTAAGTACCTTGCGTATCGATTTCATAGCACCTACAGCTTTTTCATGGCAATGACCATGGATCAGCACCTGCTCGCTATCATCGGCGGGCCTGAACTTTCCTGGAAAACGTTTGGCGGTGAGTTCTTTAGCCAGAAATTCCTCAAAGAGAAAGGTTTTTTTAGCCACAGTCTGTGCGAGATCACCGAGTCCGAGAAAGAGATAGTCATCCCGAATGGCTGAAACGCAGGCCGGCTCTAAACCGATAATGGGACGGTTTTTTTCAATATGAGGCTTGAGTGCGTCAAGCAGACGCTGCGCTTCAGTTTTTGCGTGATCGACCATGCCTTGCGACAAATAGGTCCGTCCGCAACATAGCGTTGTTGAGGCTTGTTGGTTGTCCTGCGGGGGGCGTAGAAGCGTTACTTGGTAACCGCTGCGAGTGAGTAGGGCCACCGTGGCATGGAGATTTTCGGGCGCATAATGTTGGGTAAAAGTATCGACAAACAGTACCACTTCTCGTGTGGGCTGTTCCGATAGCGCTGCTGTATCAATGTAATCAAGATTCTGAGTTGTTGCTGAATGAGCTTCTGGTAAGCGATGCGCGGCACTGATACCAAGCAATGCGGCGCCGAGTTTGCGCAGAATTGCACTATTATTTCGCCATTTAACCGCTCTGTGGATAGCGGTAGGGTAACGCTGTAATAGTTTTGGTAAATGGGCGAGCAAACGAGAGCGCAGTGAAATGCCATTACGCGTGTTCTGTTGAGCCAGATACTCGGTTTTTATCATGGTCATGTCGACAGCATTCTCACATTCTCTTTTGCAGCCTTTACAGGCAACACAGAGTGCCATGGACTGTTGAAGCTGGGGGTCGAGCAATGCGTCCATCACGCCCGCTTCATTGAGCGCCTGTTTAAGCAGCTTAACCCGGCCCCCAGTGGAGAGGTGCGGATCTTCTGTGACCCGGAAACTTGGACACATCACGCCCTTACCTAGAGTTTCACATTGACGACTATTAATACAGACCGCGACCGCTTTGGCAAAATTGCCGCCGGATTTAGGAATATCTGCGTAAGCATCACCCAGACCCGCATCGGTATAGGATGACCAATCTAAAAACGTTTTCATCGTCAAATGTATTGGCTCTTGTATCGCAATTGTTTGAAAAGGGAATAGCAATCTTACTAAGACAATCCATAGTATTAAACCGGCACCATACTATGCCGTAACCAGAGCCTCAGGCATCGCGCTTATCCAGACGCCTGTCGCAGGCAATGGTCGCTCCCTCGGCAAGGCAGGCAAGGCCGAGAGGAGAGATGCCTGAGGCACCTGACCGATTGATTATTGAAGACAGGCCGTGCTGAGCACGACATCGCATGCTGCCGGGTTAACAGCCTGTTAATAAAGCCTCATTGATAGAGTCTCCGGGCATTCTGACGCTCCGCGCGCGAACATAGGAGGCATTAGCATTGTATGTCAAACCGGTGCGATACAGTGGATGAATGCCCTAGAAAATCGATGAATGTGGTTTTGCTATGGATTGTTTTAATGATTAAGCCCGCTTCGCTTTATACTGCACCCCAGCCTTCGCGCACCGTGTCATTTTTCAACGCGAGCGTTTCATCCCAAGAAAGGGATGGATACTTCGGCTTGTAATCTTTGAGCTCGTGCCAAAGAGTGACGATTTTGTCGGCCTTGGATTGACCTTTGAAATCACTTTTTTCCAAGGCTAGTTCATCGATGACTTCATTCCAGGGTACTCCTTGATCGAGAGGGATTAGGACAAACTCGTTGCCTTCGAGTGTTACTTTTGCGGGTGATGACAGGTTGACGACATAAATGACTGATAGCATATCGTCAGAAAAATCGGCACCATACTTCTCAATCATCGTTGGCAGCATTTCGAGCTTATCGAGAGCGCCAACCACAACTCTGAGTTTGTCGTCGGCAAGCAACACAATGCCGCGCATGACTTCTACAGGTGGCTTGGAGTGCCCTAATGAATCGGCAACCTCTCCTTCAACGAGTATCAGCTCACCCCGATAACCGGACAAACCGGATGTGCTGGTCTCCTCTAGAAAATTGGTGTTGAAGAAGAGTTTTTGCTCTTTATATTGATCCAAGATCATTGTAAGTCCTGTGAGGTTTGAGAGTGACGAGACCTGTATCGCAAAATCCATACCAATCAAGGGATAATAAAAAAACCACATAAAAACAGATAGATATGAAAATCTATTTGCCTGCGACCGTGAGCGGTTGTAACCTATCCGACAATTGTTCAGACTTGGCTGGTGCGAGCCAGGCCAGTTATACAGTGCCGTTACATGATGAGAGACATCCTAAAAAGTTTGTAACGACTCAGCGTATACATCTTTTGCCCCATCTCGGCGTTGTTTTCGTTCGCGAATGGTCTCATATTAACTAGAAGAAGCTCTGATCAATTCGTAACACGGCATTTTGCGGCGCAAAATCGCTCACTTCTGCGGTGTGGCTCTTCGCAATAGCCCGCGTTTACGTGCGATCCGCGCCTTGAACTGGACGATTTTTCACCACCATCTGCTCGCGCCAGAATTAATCAGAGCTTCCTTTAAAAAATTGGAGATTAGGAAAAATGTATATTGCAATGAATCGTTTCCGTATTGTGCCAGGCAGGGAAGAAGAATTTATAGAAATATGGAGGCAACGGGATTCTTATCTCGAAGGTGTCCCTGGTTTCGGTGAATTTCATTTGTTACAAGGCCCAAGCACCGAAGAGGCAACGCTGTTTGCCTCCCACTCAACGTGGGATGCGGAACAAGATTTTGTAAACTGGACAAAATCAGAGTCTTTTCGCAAAGCGCATGCGAATGCGGGACAAAAACGAGACATCTACCTGGGGCCTCCGCAATTCGAAGGTTTTACGGTGGTCTTGTAAACTACTAAGACAATTCGTAATGATTCAGCACACCGTTAAAACTGACTGTTGCGGATTGCCTCAGTATTTGTTCGATTTTTGAATATGTGCTACGAGTGAGCTGTCCATGGTGGCAGTATGCAATGTAAACCAATCGGGAAGTTGTTGGGTGACGTAGGCTCGGGCGAATTGAGTAGACCCTTTATTCACTTTGCGGAGCATTCTGTGTAAATCTCCCAATACACGATCATGATCCGCTGTATGTTCCGCGGTTGCGGTATAATTCGTAGCTTGCATCAGCGCCGCTTCTGAGGAGAAATGCGCCTCGGTATGTGTGACCAGCGCGTTGAATAATTCAGCAAACTGCGCCCGATCTGCCTTTGCCAATCGATTGAGCAGGTGTATAAATTCATGATGAATCTCATCGATGTCGTCGTAGCCAAGCGAATATCGTGCGTCGCTAGGATCGATTAGGTCGGTGATACTTTGGCTGGAGTCAGTCATCGATGGGATTCGCGCGACGATAAGGAATGGATTTATTCAGCTTATGCGCGATATAGCTGGAAAATTCATCGACATTTTCATAATCGTAGTCGATTGCCAGCTCGGTCAGTTGTTCAATGAGCGCGCGTAGCCGCATAATTTCTTCGAGGGTTCTACCGCAGGTTAAACAGCGTGTTCCATCATCTCTGCAGGCGGTTTTCCCCAGGCATGGTTTGAATTGACTCATCATGAGTACTCCGTTCTGAAAAAAACGCAGTCACGCAGAAGATTCACGAATAGCATGGCTGCGGCTTACGGTTGCTAAGACAATCCATAGAAAAGTTTCATTACCTATGACGAACCAAGGAGCGGCTCACCGGCAATAGCCCTATCCCTACCACGAGGCGCAACACCGAGCTGTAACCTCTGAAGTGCTCCCTGTGGGCGAGTCTTCCAGACCCTCATCACGGTGTCACATCGGCTTGACATGGAATTGATACCGCCGCCGATGCGTCTCGTGCACAGATTGTCTGAATGAGGCATTACTTTAGATTGCGTGAGTAACACTAGTACTGCGCTAACAGCCTGCTAACCCCTTAAATGCCCGGGCTCTGCCTTCAGAATTGGCCATTTTCTACGAGTTGAGAAATTCCATATATAGCCTTGAACTGGCGTATTTTAGGGGGCACTCTGAATAGTTACGACAGATCAGACGAGTCGCTGAGTGGTTACAAAATTAGCAACCAACATCCTGAAAAGACAAGTTTTCAGGTGTAGTGCCAGAAGCAGGTGCATTCGCTGCGGCCAGAAAATCATCCACGTCGGCCTCAATTATTTCTATGCCCATTCGTTTGCAATAGCGTTTTTCTTTATCGGTGGGTTCAGCGATCAGCGCCCAGCCTTTGGGCTCACCTGCCGCATAAATCATATCAGAGAGCACCATACGTTCTGTATCTCGTGTCATGCGCATCCCCAGAAACAGGTAGTGTCGGTTCTCACGATATCGCTTGAGAAAATCTGGAATCGCAAAGCCACCCATTAATTCTGTTATATAATCTACGTAATCCGCATCCGATGCAATATACGTTGCTTCCGGGAGTGGGCTGCCCATGGGTTTGAATAAAACGGGCAAACTAGGGTCTACTTGCGTTTGATCAATCTCCTGGGCGCTATACTGCCTGCCATCATAGTGATGAATTTTAAAACGATAGTCCGTGCCTCCTATTCTGGCGATACCGCGTATCAGAGTATGCGGCCTATCGCTGTAGCTTTCCTGGAGTTGGGTGTCTCGGTTGATATCGATGACATACGGCGGTTTAATTGTTGCCAGCCAGTCGTGTAGTGCTGCACGAGTCCATTGTGTTGCGCCGTAGGTCTTGTCTAGAAAGCGGTTCACAGCAGTACGCCCCCGTTTCAATTCAACATCCATGGCTGCTCGGGGGAATTCATACATTAAACGCGGCGCCATGGGTTTGCCGTTATTCATGGCGAGAATCAGACTGTCACTATCTGCGGGGATGGGTTCCCCAGTCTCCACATTCACCACATCTTTGAGTATTCCAGGGCCTAAATAGGGCACGATAGAGCCACTACGTATGCCATCTAGGATCATTGCAAATTGTTGATTGGACATATTATTTACTCTGTTTCAGCGGTTATACGCGCTGTTTATAAGTGAGCTGGAAATCAAATATTGTTCTGCGGTAATGACTCGGTTAAGCCCTGAAAAGCACCAGCTTTGCGTTAAATAAAGGCTATTTACGGCGTGTCAACGCACATTTTTTCCCTAGTCTGGCGTATTTCAGGGGTAATCTGAGTAGTTACTGCATTTTTTGACAACTCGCTGAGTCGTTACGTTCTGCGTTGGTAGAGAAAAAAACCAGCACCATCGTTCCGGGCTAACCAAAAATCGACCGGCATTATAAAATGCATGGCGCTCAGTCCACGCGTCTCTTCACCCTTCATGCGCTGCTACGCAACAATACAGAGCAAGTTCCTTCGGAAAAAATGCAATCCACGTGTCGACTGTACGTCATCATCGCATGGAGCGCTTAACAGCCTGTTAAGGAAGCTCTGAGTAATTCTGGCGCGAGCAGGTTTGCTTAAAAATCGTCCAGTTCGAGGCGCGGATCGCAGGTAATCGCTGGCTATTGCGAAGATCCGCAACGCATAAGTAGGCGATTTTGCGCCGCAAGATGCCGTGTTACGAATTGATCAGAGCCTCCTAAAGGGTCAGTAATACCACTAGCAAATCCTGGGCCAAATGAAATTATTTCCATAACTGCGGGGTATGAGCGTATTAAGGAAGCTGTGATTAATTCTGGCGCGAGCAGGTTTGCTTAAAAATCGTCCGGTTCAAGGCTCGGATCGCACGTAATCGCTGGTAATTGCGAAGATCCGCAACGCAGAAGTGAGCGATTTTGCGCTGCAAAATGCTGTGTTACGAATTGATCAGAGCTTCCTCAAAACACGTCTCTAAATGCCTGACTCATCGGGTCGGTCGCTGGTACGGGGGTAACAAATTGTCGTATTTGCTACAGAAAACAACACAAAGAAAAATTTGAAACAGCTCGTTGCTGAAGGGCGCGTTACTTACATTGGCATAGATTCTGATATACCAAATAACCAGCCGAACTTACTGCTTTTGTGATGAGCCGGCGTACACAGAGGCTTTATTATAGATTGTCTCAGTCACTCTATTAACAGCCTATTTAAACCATCAACCAGAGATCAAAACGATGCAGGAAAACGATTTTCATGAAGTCGCCGATGAGTTTCTCCATTTAGCGAATGAGCTGAGCGAACAATGGGCAATGCCCTTTTTAAGTGCTGCGTTCATGTACGCGGCGGCACGGTACAACACGTTCTTTTTTTATGAGACAGATGGTAATCCTGAGAAACAAACAGCGGCAGTGGACTACTATTGCGAGCAATATCGACGGATGATGCTTGAATGTATGCATGAACTCCGCGATCAATAAGTCATGCACTGTCGGCGCAGTTTTACAATGGGTTATCTTAGTAGTTCTTGTTCGTCCTTACAGGCCGTATTTTATTGCGTACAAACCAAGCGAACTCGGAGGTCGAAGGAGTCACTGCGTTTTGTAAGGTCTCAGTCATTGAAAATGCAGTTTGTGTCGCGAAAAATACCTGAATGCGCTGCTAAGGAATTCCTGGAAAAGTTAATTAAAACAAAGACATAATAGTATTAATTTTGTTTGGCACAGGCCTTGCATTAAGCCGATTGTCCTTGTGACACACATCTATTCAGTCACATTTGAATCAACAATTTTTAAGGAGATCCAAAATGGCACTACGTCAATGTGCAATCTACGGTAAGGGTGGCATTGGTAAGTCTACCACCACTCAGAACCTGGTCGCTGGCCTGGCAGAACTCGGTAAAAAGGTCATGATCGTAGGTTGTGACCCCAAGGCGGATTCCACTCGTTTGATTCTGCATTCAAAAGCGCAGAACACAATCATGGAAATGGCTGCAGAAGCGGGCACCGTAGAAGATCTGGAACTCGAAGATGTTCTGAAGGCCGGCTACGGCGACATTAAGTGCGTCGAGTCAGGTGGTCCTGAGCCAGGTGTTGGCTGCGCGGGACGCGGTGTTATCACTGCGATCAACTTCCTTGAGGAAGAAGGTGCGTATGAAGACGACCTCGACTTCGTATTTTATGATGTTCTGGGCGATGTGGTCTGCGGTGGTTTCGCTATGCCTATTCGTGAGAACAAAGCGCAAGAAATCTACATTGTCGTTTCTGGTGAAATGATGGCGATGTACGCAGCCAACAATATCTCCAAGGGGATTGTTAAGTATGCCAACTCCGGAGGCGTGCGTCTGGCCGGTTTGATCTGTAATTCACGGAACACTGACCGCGAAGACGAACTTATCGAAGCATTGGCAGCCAAACTCGGTACACAAATGGTTCACTTTGTACCGCGCGACAACGTTGTACAACGCGCTGAAATTCGTCGTATGACCGTAATTGAATATGATCCGTCCGCTAAGCAGGCAGACGAGTATCGC
>JANTGD010000129.1 GCA_024763135.1 Thiotrichales bacterium
GCTTGCCAAGGACGCTGCCATTGCCTGCGCTCTGCGCCTTGATGCGCAGCATCACAAAAGCGCTGAGTCCGTCATTTTAAACTGGACGAGGTACTAGCGACTTTTACAACAGTCTGCTTACACCGCTCTCCAGAGCCAATAGTGCAGCATGCGGTCCTTTTGCCTGAGCGTTTACGGGCGGAAATGCGCCTTCGGCGGGGTCAAAACCCACTCTCCCACAGCTGCCGGACTTAAAACGCAACCGCATCGGTTTTTCGCGTCCAGCCCATTGGAACCACCCATCATAATCTACTCAGGCGCAGACTAAAACCCGAACGTACCGAATTGCGTCGGTGACTGTGAACTTCCGCCCAAATCAAGCCGTAGATCGGCCGATAGGAGGTTATCGCAACATCGCTGCTTTAAGGAAGCTCTGATTAATTTTGGCGCGAGCAGATTGGGGTGAATAGTCGTTCAGTTCAAGGCGCGGATCGCACGGTATAGCTAACTATTGCGAAGATCCGCAACGGAGAAGTGGGCAATTTTACGCCGCAAGATGCCGTGTTACGAATTGATCAGAGCCTCCTTAACAGCCTATTAAGCGTCTGGCCTAGGGGGCCACGCGCGCCGCCACAATGCGGGTGCGTAACCCTTTGACGCGTTCGGGACTGGTTTTCAAGCCCAAATCGACCAGCGACTTGCGGCCCGCTTTGAGCACACCTTGCAACGGGCGACGGATCTCCTGAGTACGCCCGGTGTTATCGCTGAACTGAATCAATACCACGATGCCTGTAATATCTCTGGGTGTGGGATTACTGACTTCCGCTTTGACACGCCCTGTCTGATCGATACCTGAACGCAACTGCAGATACTTGTCCGGATGCGCGGGCAAATCCATTTCCAGCAATGCGCTATAAGCCGATTTGCCCGTTTGGCTGGGATCTTTGGCTGCCTTGGCATAGTAGTCTTTGGCTTTTGCGAATTGTTTACGTGCTTTAGCAATATTCCCCAGCTCGTAGTAAGCGCTCGAAGTCGGAAGCAGTGCGACGCTGGCCTGCAAATCCTGCTCGGCGGGGGTCATCTCTTTGAGCTTGGCATGCAGTAGTCCGCGCTGCAGATAAAAATAAAAAAATTGATCATTGAGATCGAGCGCCGCGTCATAATCACGCATCGCTTTCGCCGTATTGCCGGCCTGAGTTTCAGCATCACCGAGCAAGCCAAAGAACAATGCTTCCCGCGGCTCGATATTAACAGCCTGCAAAGCAAGCCCCCGAGCCTGTGCTGCGTTACCTTCGGCCAATTTTTTACGCCCCTTGTCGTATGCGGCATAGGCA
This sequence comes from Thiotrichales bacterium, assembly GCA_024763135.1. GTDB lineage: Bacteria > Pseudomonadota > Gammaproteobacteria > UWMA-0217 > UWMA-0217 > JANTGD01. The sequence continues at coordinate 1,314 of JANTGD010000129.1, forward strand.
GGTTTCGTACGTATCAGCTGAGCCATTTTCGCGCGGTAGCGTTCTGCCCCTACATACCCACCCGTAGGCAAAGTCTTCGCGGTTTCGATATTCGCATCGACACGTTCCTGAGAGGGAGGATGGCTAGCAAACAAGCCCGCCAGCCAATCCGTTTCTCCGCGTTTAGCCAACTCCACAAACGTTTTTTGCAATTCAATCGCACCCTGGGGATCGTAACCTGCGCGCGACATGTAGATCATGCCGTAATGATCTGCTTCGCGTTCGTGGTCACGACTGAATTTCGAGCTGACGAGCTGCGCACCAATCCCAGCGCCAGCCTCAGCAAGCTGCGCATAATCTTTACCCTGAGTGCCGATCACCGTCGCCACTATGGCCCCCTGCAACAGGACCCCACGGGACATTTGCTGTGCGGTATGCCGCGCTGCCGCATGGACAATTTCATGCCCCAAAACAGCTGCCAGTTCGGCTTCACTTTTAAGTTCCGTCAGCAACCCCCGGTTGACCACAATCTTGCCACCCGGAAGCGCCCAGGCGTTGGGGGTGGAGTTGTTTAACACCTTAAACTCGTAAGGAAGCGGTCGGTCGGCGACGGCCGCGAGCTTTTTGCCAACGCTCTGCACATACGTCACCACCTCCGGATCCGCAACATAATCTCCGCCCTGCATCTGGCGCAAAGGAGCATACTGCGTCTGACCAATGTTGAGCTCCTGCGCTTCGGAAACTAGGCTCAATTGCCGTTTCCCCGTCACCGGATTGGTGGCACAGCCTGCCACTAAAGCCAAGGCTGCGAAAAATACCAGTGATTTTTTCAGTATGAACATAACCCCTTCCTATGTGGTTTCGAGGCTCGGCCAAATAGACCGATCCTGATTCTCGAAAGACCGGTTCGCTCGCGCTCAGCGAAATGTATCAATGAGCATGCAGAGTACGCACGCCCTCGGCACCACCGAGTATGAGCACATCAGCAGGGCGATGGGCAAACAGTCCGTTGGTCACAACCCCGGGTATCATATTGATCTTTTCTTCAAGCTGCAGGGGTTCCATGATTTCCATATTTTTAATATCCAGTATCACATTGCCATTGTCCGTGGTGAATCCCTCGCGCCATACTGGTTGCCCGCCCAATTTTACCAATTGACGTGCGACGAAACTCTGCGCCATGGGAATGACTTCCACAGGCAAAGGAAATTTGCCCAATACACTCACGAGCTTGGACTCATCAGCGATACATACAAATTGTTCACTGGCGCCGGCAACGATCTTTTCGCGCGTCAAGGCTCCGCCGCCACCTTTAATCAGTTGTAGCTGATGATTCGCCTCGTCAGCGCCGTCGACGTAAAGCGCCAGATCGCCGACCTGATTGAGATCCAGAACCGGGATGCCATGCCCTCTCAAGCGGTCTGCGCTTGCTTCTGAACTGGCCACAGTACCATCGATCTTCCCCTTGATCTTGGCTAATAAATCAATAAAATGATTGGCCGTGGAGCCAGTACCTATGCCCACGATCATTCCGTTCTCAACATAGTCTATTGCGGCTTGCGCCGCAGCTTTTTTCATCTCATCTGGGTTCATTTTTTACACCTCTACACAATGGATTGACGCCGCCAGGATGCTGTGACCGGCGTCTTGTCAAAAACCGGCACGCATGATAGCGGCCCCGACTTGTCGCCGACAAGCACGGCGTATAAGGTTGCGCCATGACAACTAAGTACATTGAACGCATTCTCACCGCTCGCGTCTACGACGTGGCTGACGAGACCCCATTAGAGCTCGCCCCGCGTCTCTCAAGCCGTCTGGACAACCGTGTGCTGCTTAAGCGCGAAGACCTTCAGCCCGTGTTTTCCTTCAAACTCCGGGGCGCCTATAACAAGCTGTACCGACTCTCCGATGACGAGAAATCTCACGGCGTTATCGCTGCTTCGGCGGGTAACCACGCACAAGGCGTCGCACTGGCTGGAGCCGGTCTCGGCATCAAATCTATTATCGTCATGCCGCGCACCACTCCCGATATCAAGGTCGACTCGGTCAGACGCCTGGGAGGCCGCGCTATTCTGCATGGTGACAGTTACGACGAAGCGTATGCGCATGCTCTAAAACTCGCCGAAGAACAAGGCCTGAGCTTTATTCACCCTTTCGATGATCCCGATGTCATCGCGGGACAGGGTACCATCGCCATGGAAATCATGCGCCAACATCCTGACCCCATCGACGCGATTTTTGTACCGGTGGGCGGAGGCGGCCTGATCGCAGGCATTTCAGCGTACATCAAATACCTGCGCCCGGAGATCAAGATCATCGGAGTCGAACCTGACGATTCGCCCACTCTGCACGAGGCACTGAAAAAAAATCGCCGCGTCATGCTGGATGAGGTCGGACTGTTTGCCGATGGAGTAGCCGTCCGGCAAATTGGTAAAGAAACCTTCCGCATCGCAAAAAAATGCGTCGACGAAACCATTCTGGTCAGTACCGATGAAATCTGCGCAGCAATTAAAGATATTTTTGAAGATACCCGGAGCATGACCGAACCCGCTGGGGCCCTAGCCATTGCAGGGATTAAAAAATATGTTGAATCCCAAGGGCTCAAAGAGAAAACCCTGGTCGCAATCAACAGCGGTGCCAATCTCAATTTCGAGCGCTTACGCCATGTGACCGAGCGCGCCGAAGTTGGCGAAGGTCGCGAAGCCTTGCTTGCAGTCACGATCCCCGAACGCCCGGGCAGTTTCAAAACATTTTCTCAGGCAATCGGTAAACGTGGTATTACAGAGTTCAATTATCGCTACGCTGATCATCGGGATGCGTTGGTCTTTGCCGGCATTAAACTTAGCCAGGGTGAGTCGGAAAAACGGACATTGATGGATCATCTGCAAGCCCAGGGCTATGCAGTGCTCGATATTACCGATAACGATGTCGCCAAATTACATTTGCGGTATATGGTGGGCGGCCACGCGCCGAATGTACACAATGAACGTTTGTTTCGCTTTGTCTTTCCAGAAAGACCGGGCGCATTGCAACGATTCCTCACCGCGCTGGGTAATCGCTGGAATATCAGCCTGTTCCATTACCGAAATCATGGCTCGGCACATGGTCGTGTGCTAGTCGGTATCCAAACCCCCACCGCTGAATTGGATGAACTGAGAACCTCGCTCGATAAGCTGGGCTATCAATACTGGGAAGAATCGGACAACCCGGTCTACCGCTTATTCTTGAGTTAGACATGCAGGCGCCAAGGAGCCGGCCAATACCGAACGCCGGGAGGATAGTGCCTGGCTGATACCCGGTATTCATCAATCCAAGGCAGCAAGGATCTGGTCAGCACCGCGGGATAACAACTCCTCCGCCAACTCAGTCCCCAAAGCTTCTGCGTCTGCGAGCGACCCACGACGGTCGCCGGCAATCACTTGCTGACCATCCAGGCTGGCGACCAGGCCTCGGAGCCAAAGCGCTTCATCTTCGATCACCGCGAATGCACCAATAGGTACTTGGCAGCCCCCCTCGAGACGATGATTGAATGCACGTTCGGCGCTGACCCGTATAAAGGTAGGTTCATCACGCAGAAACTGCAGCAGCCCCTGAGTCTGGGTATCATCCGCGCGGCACTCAATCCCGACAGCGCCCTGACCAACCGCGGGGAGCATAATATCTGCGGGGATTTGATTGCGTATTCGGGAATCTAGTGCCAAGCGGATCAAACCTGCCGATGCGAGCACAATCGCATCAAAATCACCACGATCGAGTTTCGCCAGACGCGTTTGCACATTGCCGCGCAGACTCAAGATCTCCAAATCGGGCCGATAGTGTAATAACTGACTGGACCGTCTTAAACTCGAAGTGCCGACCCGAGCGCCCTTCGGTAATTGATCCAAATGGGTATAGCGGTTCGAAACAAAAGCGTCGAACGGTACTTCACGCTCACAGATCACAGGCAGCGCAAATCCCTGCGGCAGATTCATAGGGACGTCCTTCATGGAATGGACGGCAATGTCCGCCTGCCCCGTCTGCATGCCCTGCTCCAATTCCTTTACAAACAATCCCTTGCCACCAATCTTGGATAAGGGTGTATCGAGAATTTTATCGCCCTGCGTTGTCATTGTGACCAGCTCAACCTCTAAAGCGGGATGTTCGGCCTGCAAGCGGCTGCGTACATATTCAGCCTGCCACAGGGCTAGAGGGCTTTTACGGGTTGCAATTTTCAGTGCCATGGTTCGGGGCTCACTCATCGGATTAAAACGAAAATACGGGACTAAAAGGCTGGCCGGAACCTAACTCTTGATCTCCCGCCGCCTTCGGGGCGCAAGACTGCCAGAAATCATGTCACAACGCACCCTGCAAGATGCGCGGGTGGCGTATGAGCATCGCCCTTCATGCGCAAAAGCGCGGCGCAACATCGAGCCAGCGTAGAAGTGGGCGATTTGACGCCGCAAGATGCCGTGTTACGAATTGATCAGAGTTCCCTGAATACCCCAATGTACCAGGCGCCTGCCCAAGAAAAGATAGCTTATGTAAAAAAGCCCGTTTGACCTTGTTTTACTCTCATTTTCGGTAAACAGGCATCACTATTCACCTCAAACTACCAAAAAAAGCGCTCAAAATGGCTTCCCCTCGCTACGACGCCTATTCTCGGGCAGGCGCCTAAGCGGATAGTATGCGAGAACTGTGGTGTATCATCTTAGAAAACTACCCGTAGGCTGATCGCAGCGTAACTGCCACTGCCAAGCGGGCAACAAGACCATTCTTATGAGGTGCCCTCCGAATGATCGTATCGGCTAACACGTCGCCACCGGGTCCGGCGTTTTTACCCTGGCCTTCAGTGGCACATCTCGTTTCAGCAAATCATTGGGCGGCTGGCTCAACATGCCTCCATAGCGTAACAGTGTCTGACTGGGCAGCTGGATCGGGTCGCGCAAATCGCATCGATCTGAGTCATTCTCGATGATCCTCTCAGCGGGTATCGTCGTGCTCCGCCACGAGCACGAGCGCTGTCTAGTACTTCTGTTACGCGTGTATCGTTATTGGGATTTCCCTAAGGGTGAAGTGGAAGCCGGAGAAGACCCACTGCAAGCGGCAATACGCGAGGTCGCCGAAGAAACCGGCATCACCCAACTCGAGTTTCCATGGGGCCAGGTATACCGTGAAACTCCGCCCTACAACAGCGGTACGCGGCGTAAAATCGCACGTTACTACCTCGCCACAACACACTCGAAACATGTGACGCTCCCAGTGAACCCAGCGCTTGGCAAAGCCGAGCACGATGAGTACCGCTGGGTTGATTTCAAACAGGCGGAAGCCCTTTTGACTCCGCGGCTCGTGGCTATTCTGCACTGGGCGGCAACGACCAGCCAATGCCGTTGAGGCTCCGGCAATCAGGCGACTTTAGGGATTGATGTCTTAGGATGGTTGGCACGCTCGCTGCCCAGCTCAGGCTGCGGGGCATCCAATGTTTGCGCCAATAATCCAGCCTGTTCTTTGAGCACGCTGCCTGCTTTGGCCAGGGCCTGATGCATGACTTTGGCGCTTTTCCCCTGGCGCTCATTGACACCATGAAGATGCTTAATCAAGCCTGTCATTTTTTCAATGGAGCTGAGAATCTCTGCCAACGTATCGCTGGAAGCATTGACTAAATGACTGCCGGAATTGACATTAGACACACTGCTGTCGATGAGTGCCTTGATTTCACTGGCCGACTCGGCACTGCGCTGCGCGAGTTCGCGGACCTGAGCTGCTACCACAGAAAAACCTTTGCCCTGCTCACCTGCACGCGCAGCCTCTATCGTCGCATTCAGCGATAGCAAGTTGATTTCAAACGCGATTGAATCAATGATTTCAGTAACATGGGAGATTTTTTCACTGGACTGTTTGATTTCCCCCATAGACTGTACCGCCTCACCCAATACCGCACTCCCCTGCCCTGCAAGGGTTTGGCTCTGACCAGCCAATTCATCTGCCGCTTTCACAAACGCCGCACCCTGACGCACGGAATCGTCCAGATGCTGGACCACTTTTTCCGCTACCTCCAGCGTTTCACACTCTTGCTGATTGAGTTTCAGGAGGGTGCTACGTTGCGTTTCAAGGCGCTGAGCATCGCGCGTCGAATCCTGCAATTGCGCAACCTTGCCATTGAGGCAAGAACGTGAATGTTCCCCATACCATAGTAAATTCTTACCCAGGATCCGCAGCTCGCGGATACCTGTGCCAGACCCCATGGTACGGCTGCACGCCTGTCCCTGTCGAAATGCGACAATGCATTGATTTAATTCACGCAGAGGCTGAACGAGCATACGCGATATACGCACACCGAGTAACCCAAGAGTAGCAAATAAACCCACGAGTACACCCGCCACTTGCCAGTTTACCCAGGTCAACGCAGTAGGTCGCATTAGTCGAGCCAAATCGTCTAGTTGAGTGAGTAGAGCCTGCAAAGGCAGCCGCAACGCTGTTGCTTGTGCATTGAGTTGCGCGTTACCTAACTCCAGCAACAAGGCTACCGTAGCCTCGTCAGCTGGTCGGCCAGCCATTTGCAGCGCCGGCATGCGCCCCAAAAGCTGCTGCAGCACCCTAACCGACGCATTGCCTTGAAGTGTGTCTTGCGCAGCCGCTTTAAAGGCTTGCAAGCGCTCATACCACGCCGCGTAGGTATCGAGAAACGCCTGGAATTCCGCATCAAGCTTGCGCAGCTGCGCATCACGCAGGGGAAAATCCCCTTGCACCAGATTCTGAGCAAAGCGCCGCTTAGCGAAAGACGTTTGCAGCTGTGATGGCGTAGGTAGCTGTGTCACGCTAAATACTTCCATCGACTGAGCATAACGTTCCAGAAGCCCCTCAATATGAGACAGGCTCTGTCGCAATGCTTGCGCCTCGGGGGCAAACAACCCCTTATCCTTCATCGCAGTTGCCCCAGCGGGCTCAAGGCGCAGAATCAATCCCACTGCAAGCACGCATAGCAGCCCAACGCCTAGCGTCAGCGATAGCATGAGATTGCGGATCGAGATGTCCGTTACCAGCCGTTTCATAGTAATCTGTTCCGTCCGTGGAGCGATGTTTAGCACGTTGTAGAAGAACCTTAGGCGGTACAACCCGGTGCTAGTACGCCAACCAGCTTGTCCTGATGGATGCAGCGAGCCAGAAAGCAGTTAGCCACTAAACGCGCTTTGCAGCGAATAGTTGCTCGCTTTGCAAACAGCGTAACAACGCGGATAACCGCTTTCCGGCTCATCCTGAGCGGAGCGACCCAAAGCGTTCAATACGGCGTTATGGATCTTGACAAGGGAACGACCATTGCCTGCAACCCATGCTTTATCTTGAACGCTTTGGATTGCCCTGTATCCTTCAGAATACACTGAGTGAAGTACTCACTAGTGGCTCGAAATGCGCTTAGACACTGCGCCTTCGCGCCAATTTTGCCTTGTCGTGCACTTAGCTGTGTTTTTTCACAACCTACTAGTACCTCGTCCAGTTTAAAATGACGGACTCAGCGCTTTTGTGATGCTGCGCATCAAGGCGCAGTGCACAGGCAATGGCCGCGTCCTTGGCAAGCACTGCAACACCGAGGCGTAGC
>JANTGD010000130.1 GCA_024763135.1 Thiotrichales bacterium
AAGAAGCTATTCGGGTTTACGAAAGTCCGCTACCGGGGCCTGAAGAAAAACACCCAGTGGCTGTCTATCGCTTGCGGGTTAGTGAATATTTACCTGGCCCGTCGGCATTTGTTGAAGGTGGCACAGGCTTAGTGCGCCTTTTGAACGGGGAAACCCGTCCAAACTACAAGAAATCGACCCCTAAACGCCCAGTTCTGCACGTTTTCCGGTCAATCTTACTCACAATCTCCAAAATGGCGAAAAAATAGATTTTTTTAGCTTATTGTTCAGAGGTTTCTTTAATCAAGTGCAGTCTGTTTGTTCGTAAACACAAATCTCAAATTAAGCAAATATGAAACAATGGCAAAAACCCCTGCGGAGATGATGAAGGCGATGAAGGGGGAGATACCGAAGTAATCTACGGTGATTGCGAGAGATATAAAGTTGGCGATGAAGGAGAGAATATACACGAGAACATACAGGTAAATGCGATGTTTTGATTTTGCTTCGATATCGCCAAAGGTCAGACTGTCGTGCCACCAGAACGACAACCAAAATCCGATAAAGTAGGCCAAGCCGTTTGAAAAATAAGGATTATGCGTGAGCCACATAAACCCATACTGCATGCTGATACCAATCACGGTATTGGTGCCGCCTACGAGTAAGAATACGATAAACCGTCGCATGGCTAGTGCCTACCACTGGACCTTATGTACGCTACTCCACCCCGCCAGGGCACCGAGGCTCCATAGTTTGAGGCCATGATCCCCCTTACCCTGCTCAAACTCGCGCCAGAGGCGGTCGATGGCACTGGGGTTAAATACTGCACGCGGTAGGCTTGCGGTGAGATCATGAAACAGGTCCTTCAGCTCGCCATGCAACCAACTGGAGATTGGGATTTGAAATCCCTGTTTTGGCAAGGCCAGAATATCCGCTGGAACCTCATCAGCCACGATTTCCTTGAGCAAAGCCTTGGTTCCCAGCTGGCCGCCGGTACGAATGGCTTCCGGTAATGCCAGTACATGGTCGACGAATTCTAAATCGAGGATGGGGACGCGGATCTCCACGGAGCCAGACATGCCTGCTTTATCCCACATCATCAATCCACTATCGACCATCCAGGTACGTACATCTACCCAGGAATCAAGCAACGCGCCGGTAAAGCCTCGCTGCTGACCTTCTTTAAAATGCTCAAGCTGTAGGGCATACAGTTGTTCTACTGAAGGTGGGCGATAGTCGGGTGCCAACAGCGTTTGTAATTCGAAATGGGTAAAGACATGCCGCCATTGAACATGACTCAATGCCGGGTTCGCTGAATAGCCGTGGGCAAATCTGCGTAATTTCTCACTCCAGGTCAAATAATCGTCGGATGCAGGCAGAAAGCGCGTCAGAGCGGGCAACAATTTCTCCAGTACGGGCGAAAGCCGCGTTGTTTGGCGTACCAGCCTGCTCGCACGGTAGGTTGGGTAGCCAAATAAGAGCTCGTCGCCGCCATTGCCTGCGAGCAACACTCGGCGCTCAGTTCCGGCTTTCTGGCTCGCAACGTAGAGTGCAGCTGCCGTTGGTAACAAATCAAGATTATCGAAAGTCAGACAGATATCGTCCCAGTGATTGCGAATATCATCGGCAGTCAGAGGAATGAGATCATTATTAAAGCCCCAGCGTTGTGCCAGATGTGCCACAGGCTCATTCTCACAAAAACTCTCATCACCAGGATAATAAACAGTATAGCTACGTAAATTCTCCGTGAGTTGATGACGATGTAACAACGCCAATATCGACATGGAGTCTAACCCTGCCGAGAGTAAAATACCGTAGGGGACATCGGCTACGGTTTGCCGTATCACAGATTCGTCCAGTACCTGCTTGATCAGTGCTTTGCTTGCATGTGCGTCTGCAGGCAGATCGGATGGTGAAAAATCACCGGGGCGGCGGAAAATGTGAGTGCGCCGATCCAATGTCTGCGGATCAATGGACAGCAGCTCACCGGGCGACAATTGCCTCACGTCTTGTATGGCGGTGCCGGGATGAAAGACATAATCGGCCGCGAGGTAGGCCTGAATACCACGAGAGGCTGCCTGGTTGGCCAATCCCAATTGAGTGAACGTCTTAAGCTCAGAGGAGAAAAATATTTTCTTGTCGCGCAGCAGATAATAATAGGGCTTAATACCCATGGGATCTCTGACCAGCAATACGCGATGTTTGCCTCGGTCCCACAATGCGATCGCAAAAATACCATTGAGGCGCTTAAATATATCCGCACCCCAAAGGCAGTAACCGTTGAGTATCACCTCGGTATCGGATTGCGTTTTAAAGTGGAAGTACGGTTCGATTTCACGACGTAATTGGCGATAATTATAGATTTCGCCATTAAAAACCAAAGAAACTGCCCCATCACTGGAGTGCATGGGTTGAAAGCCACCTTCCAGATCAATAATAGAAAGCCTGTTCATAGCAAAAGCTACGGAGTTTTCTTTTAAATATCCCGTATGATCTGGACCGCGATGTTTGATCGTCTCCGCCATCTGCGTGAGCAGTGACTCATCCAGCGCATGGGAACCAATTATTCCACATATTCCACACATAAATAATTAATCAACAGTTAAAGTTAAATGAGCCTTCTATCCGATGCACGCACGCTTGACAGCGCATGCTGTTGCGCACAGTGGGATATTAGCGTTTCAAACACATCGAGAAATTGGCTACCAGAAACAAACCAAATAACTGTTCAGATTGCCTCTAAAAAAACAGATCAAGGTAAAAATGTGAGTTTAAAAAATACAAATGACAATTTATTCGACGGTCGATCCTGCACATTTCAGGGGTAACTAGGACACTTTTTATAAAGCGTTATTTAGTATCCATTGCCTGCGAACCACGCATTGAGCCGAAACGCCTGGGGCGCTCTGCGTGACGCTTTAAGGAAGCTCTGATTAATTCTGGCGCGAGCAGATTGTGGTGAAAAATCGTGCGGTTCAAGGCGCGGATCTTCGTAATAGCCGGCTATTACGAAGATCCGCAGCGCAGAAGTTGGCGATTTTGTGCCGCAAGATGCCGTGTTACGAATTGATCAGAGCTTTCTTAACTATGAATTGTCTTAGTAGCTCGATCGCTGCACTATTTTTTGATCACAACATCGCGTAATTTATATAACGAGGCGTCTTCGAATCGCTGTATCTTATAGCGGACATCTTCCAACAAAATTCGATTGGCAGCCAATAAGTCTGCCAAAAAGGCGACCAATAGCGCCTGAAATCCGATCACCATCAAGATCGCAGCCAAAATCAGCGACTGAATATGTCCCTCTCCATGACCGGTCAGATAAAAATACACAAATCGAGTTCCAATCAAAAACCCCAGAACAAAAAGCGCGGTACCAATGGTGGCAAAAAAGCGAAAGGGCCGATATATCGAAAAGATACGTACGATGGTAAATATAGAGCGCTGCACATACGAGCGAATACTCTTGAGCAGGCGCGAGGGGCGTAGATCTTCATTGACACGAATGGGCACGGAATCTACCGCCATGTTTTTCTGTCCGGCCTGGATGATAGTCTCCAGCGTATAGGTGTATTCACTGAACACGACCAATTGCTGTGCCGCTTTACGCGTAAAGGCGCGAAATCCACTGGGTGCATCGGGCACTGAAGTTCGAGACGCTTTCCGTACGGCATAGCTGCCAATATTTTGCAGCATTTTCTTGAGCGGAGAAAAATGCGCGATTTCATTGATGGGGCGCGCACCAACCACGATGTCGGCACGCTCCTGTAAAATGGGGGCTACCAACTTTGGAATATCCTCTGCATTGTATTGATTATCTGCATCAGTATTTACAATGATATCTGCCCCCAACTGCAAACAGGCGTCGAGGCCGGTCATAAAACCCTTCGCCAAACCCTGATTATGGGCGTGTTTGACTACATGGTCGACGCCGTGTGCTTTTGCCACGGATATGGTTTCATCCTGACTGCCATCGTCAATAATGAGCCATTCTACGGTGTCGATTCCGGGAATGCTACGAGGCAGTGCAGCCAGCGCAATAGGCAGTGTTTCGGCTTCGTTGTAACAGGGTATCTGGATGATCAGTTTCATCTTCGATGGACCTCGTATTATGTATTCGTCCTGTGCGTGGTAGTCAGGGTTTGCCGTCGGTTCCAAGATCCTTTCCAGGCTCGTTGGCGTTGTATGGGGCGATGATGCGTCAACGTCTCGATCCTTCAGCCGCAGATGATGGAGCAACAGGGAATTTCTTCGTATAGAGGAGTAATTCGAGCATTATGACGAGGGCTGGCAGTAACCAAATGACTCGCGCTTGGTATCGATCATGCGGTGTGGAAAGCAGACCGCACACCACCGCATTGGCTACGATGCCGCCAATAATCAATAGTGACAATGCCAGGGTACTATTCCCCAGTACGGCATAGCGGCCTGTTACCAATGAGTACAAATAGAGAATGAACAGCAAGATCGTTGTGGTATAAATCACTATCCCCATGCTCTCCACCGGGAACGTACCTTGCGCTGCAGGCGTTTTCTGTAAGCCCGCTTTGAGTGCTTGCGGAAACTGCTTTTGATAGCGGCTCATTTGAACACCGGTATAATTGAATTCCGGCACGCCAAACAAAGACAATTGCAACCCAAGACTTTTCAGAGCACTGCGGAGATAACTCAGAGGCTCGCTGCTCACTACGGCCAGTGCAAAACGGTACTGTTCCTGCGACAACGCGCGTTTGACCGCAATCGGTTCAGGGGTGAAGACGCCTTCTATTTTATCGTGCTTCCATAGAAAAACATCGGAGTTTGGGGTGGGCAGCCTGTCCAAGTAGTCACAGACTTTAAAGTCCGCAACCGGACAGTTTTTTTTGAGGTAATCGTAACCCGGACCATCGGCAATGAGCCTGGCCATGATAAATGGCGGACGAATGGGCGCAGCACCGGTCAGCTTGGTCACAGCAAAATTAAACAGCCCTTCGCCTAAAAATCCCAATATGATGGCCGCGACAATGACGCCTGCCCCGACCCCACTGAGACGTAGTCTGGGCAGACCAGCAACCAGCGCGCCCAACACCAGCATCCCTGCTGCCAGCAAAATATGCGAGGAGTGGAATAACACGCCCAGCAACAGCGTAAAAAACCAAAAGCTTCGCTCTGCAAAGGAGAGTCGACTTCCAAAAATCAGTAAATTTGCTGCGGCCAATATAGTCAGCCCAGCAAATAAATCTGGCATGAGATAGGAAGTATAAAAAGCGACCGGAGATATGACCGCCAGCAATAGCACAACGAGCGTCCAGCGTGGCCAACTGAAAACATCCAGGTGCCTGAGTGTCAAGCCAATCGAAGCCAGGTAGAGGGCTGCCTGGAAGACAACAGTCATCCAAAAACCGCCCAGCAGATTGCCGATGTAAAGTAAAAGGCCGTAGTAAATAGAGCGACCGGCCAGTATCGTTTGATTTTCCAAGAAGTCGGTATTATGCAGATCGGCGGCCGCCGATGCGTTCTGCACAGCAGTCAATGCTGAGGGTACATTTTTTGTCACGGGCGTCCAATCGCTGGCCACACCCGTCAATTTAAACATACCGGCATCGGCACCCTTTAGATAGGTCGTGGTATCGTCGAAAAAAAAGGGCTGATGATTAAATAAACTCGGCCACAGCGAAATCAGCAGCAAACCGAGAAAAAATAATCCGCCCAACCAGCTTGCTGGGTGCGCTGATATCACACGACCATGGTCCTTAGCAATCATTTTAATCTCGTTTATTCAGGACAAAGGCATCAGCTAACGGCGGCGCACTACCACCGGGTATCGATCGAATTACTTATGGTTTTAATTGTGTGGCTATGTAACAGAAGCTGATGCGGCAACACGTATCCGGGCAATCGTCCGGCACTTAATTTTTAATAGCAACTCAGCTAACCCTTGAAATACTGCGTCAGATCAAGGCTATAAATGTGAGTTTACAAATGTATATAACCATTTTTTACGCGAAGCTGACGCCTTTCAGGGGCAATCTGAACGGTTCAAATTTTAATTAATCGGAAGAATGACTAAATTTGAGGAATCGCTGATAGCCAGCGCCTCACCCCGCTTCATTGAGAAGCATCAATGTAAATTTGTATGACGTATTGTTACCCGAGTTGGCGGTAAAAAGCGTGATACAGTTCACAGGCAAATGAATATCCTATGAATCACCCTGAATTTGGCGGGCAACCCCCGACCACCGCCCCGCTTTTCGGTAAAGCCCGGTCAATCCCAAAAGCATCCATACACTGAGTATGCCTCCGCCCGTCGAACCTGTTGCCACCGTCTGAGTGACATTATCGCTGAGGATACGCTGCTGCTCTTTATTCGAAGCTGTGTTGCTCGCGAGCAACCAGGCCTGTGCCTCTTGTAGCGACGTTACGACCGCTTGTCGGCTCGACACGTTTCCTGCGGGACAGAATAAAGAAAATACACAAGCATCGAGCGCGTGATCGCCCTGGGCAATGACATGCAGGCGTGCATCCTGTGGACCACATTGGTAGGTCTGCTTCAGATCGGTCCGCGATGTGGGAAGCAGCGGCGGTGTATTACTGAGATCGCCGGCGAGCGCACGACACAAACGTTCTGACTGATCAACGGGTACCGTTTGATCTGCCGCGCCGTGAATCAAGAATACTGGTGGCAGTTGCAGTGGAGACGGATCGATCAAGGCCGGAAAACTGTTGGCTTGCACGTCGGTGTCGTAGAGTGAAACGGTCTCAATGGGCCGGCCGAGGTAGTCTGCCAGCGCTTGCTGACCTTGCCGCTGACGCTCTGACAACGCTTCACTTTGGAGCTGCTCGATCAAGCGCCCAAAATCCGTTGGTGGATACATCAGCAATGCTTTGTCGATTGTCCCGGGGTTATGGTAGGCAAGGGCTAGCGCCAGTTGCGCCCCGGCAGATTGACCAATCAAACTCACCGGTCCGCTTGCACCGTACGTGCCCGCCTGCGTCGTTACCCAATTCAGAGCATCCTGCACATCGGCAGTGATCTCGGCCCCTGTCACTCCATGGCAAGCCTGCGTGCCCTCCTGAGTCCCCGTGAGCCGATAGAATGGGACGAATACCACAAAGCCCGATTCGGTGTAGTGAGAAATCATCGACTCCAGCCCCACAAACCCGAAGACGCGGGAATTCCAACTGCCCCCATGGAGCGCCAGCAGCGGCTTGAGTGCCGATGCATCCACTGCCTTTTTATAGATACGCATTTCAAGATCACACTGCCCAGCGGGCCCCGTGCTCTGTTTATACACTGCGCGCGTCATAAAGGGCTGATGATTCTGCTCGATGGGCTGCACACCCAGCGCCAGTGTCGTCCCTGGCGACAAGGTCCAGCTGCCCGCGGGATGCTGCTCAAGTGCACCATTGCCCAAGCGGCGCGAATCAAAGCTAACACTACAGTAGTCCACCCAGGACGTCGGTGAAAACGCAAAACGATTGCTGCACTGCGGATCACTGAATAACGTCGCTGGTTGCATCAGCGACTCAGCCGTTGCGGCTTGACAGACGCCCGCTACCCGCTGGTAAGTGGTATCAAGTGCCAGCTCGCGCTGTTCACTGGCCAGCAGCTCACAGGCCGCAACCGCACCGACCAACTCTTTGAGCGGCCCTGTATCATCTGCTACCAGCGCATACAACAGCGAGGGCAGATTGTCTCGAAGGTATTGTTTCCCAAGGGGGCCCAACAGCTCAGTTTGCAGCATTTGATCCAGCAAAACCCGCTGTGACGCATCGAGATTTGCTAAAGGTATACGCAAGGGCTCATTTCCGAGCGCTGCACTGAGTGCCGCACCCAGTTGCTCTTCCAGCGCTGCCGTATGCGCCGAAATCACTTCCGGGCGAAGTTCCCGCGCGATACCTTTTTCAATCTGCTCTGCGGTCAGATTCTCGAACCAAGTGCCATCGACGGTGACGTGATAGCTCGGCGCAAGTAACTCGGCGCTCACGTCGACTGTTGGCGTAAACGTCAATTCGGTGGCCGTTACGGTCAGATGTGGATTCAGCTCAGTGGTCAGCACTAAGCGCCCCTGCCCCGTGACGGTAAAACTGAAACTGTCTTTCCCCAATGGGTAACATCGACCAAAAACACGCTTGCCAATGCGTTGCTGTACCGACCCGCGGGCTTCGACCAGCAAAGGCACATCCGCCACGAACCGACCCGGTTCCCGCAAGCTGTCAAGCTGCAATGAAAACTGGGACGCGTCACTGGCACGCATCTGCAAATCGATCACTTCAATTTCCGAAGCATATTCACAGCCCCCATCCAGAGGGAGACTCTCAGCATGGTAGCTGAGCACCACGGCGCCAGAGTCGAGCCAACCATGACGGTCGCCCAGTGATGTCGCGAGCGCCTCGCGAACCTCGGCATCGAGTCGCTCCAGAGCCGCACGATCATGGCCGGCCTGAAAAAGTTGACCCAGCGGAAGACTAAAAGTATCCGCATGAACAGGACTCAACCACAGTACAGCCAGCAGTGGAAAATAACGTATCAGCAGCATCATCGATTTCCTAAGGTTGGAGCATGAAACGTCGCAGTTTAACAGTGAGCGACGACAAAAAAATGACACCTCATCATTTTTTTCCATGCGTTCATGCGCTGACGTCCGGAAAACCATTCTGCTACATAAACGCAGCTCAGCCTCCTAGCCGACCCCCTATGCTCGCCGTTTCGTTTCATTTTTTTAAGGAAGCTCCGATTAATTCTGGCGCGAGCAGATTGTGGTGAACAATCGTCCCGTTCAAGGCGCGAATCGCAGGTAATAGCAGGCTATTGCGAAGATCCGCAACGCAGATGTGGGCGATTTTGCGCCGCAAGATGCCGGGTTACGAATTGATCAGCGCTTCCTTAACACCGAGCTGGCG
>JANTGD010000131.1 GCA_024763135.1 Thiotrichales bacterium
CATCTCGGCGTTATTTTCGTACTCGAATGGTCACCAATTCACTCTATGCTCACATTCTCCGTGCGAAATTGCCTTGATAGGTACCAAAATCTAAACACGCTGAGTAGTTACCCACGACTAAGAAAGCCAGTAAAACAGCGAAAGCAAGGCGCTGCCAGCAGCGAATAGTTGTTCCCTTGACCACTTTAGAGTCAATCTATGTCGAGCTTGTGCAACAGTGTGAATGAGTGCCCAAAGCCCCACCCGCAGGGAGCGCCCCAGTGTGGTGACGGCTTGGTGCTGCGCCGTGTGGTAAGGACCGCTTTGCTGCCGGCGGGCCACACCTTGAACCGGATATCTGGGGTGCTCTGTATGCGGTATGATGGTGGTTTCTCTTAATTAGTTTTCGACGCACGATCAGGAGAGGTTAAGCATGCTAACCCGTCGTCAGATTTTGCAATGGGGCACTGGTTTTCTGGCATTATCCGCCGGTGGAGTATTCGCAAAGACGGCCTCCTCAGGCCAACCTACCACGACCCAATCCCTGATTCAGCGTCAAATCCCCAGCTCGGGTGAACTTTTACCGGTCATCGGCATGGGTACGTCCCGCACGTTCGACAGGGACGCTTCGACGGAAAATCTGGCTCGCCTGAGCGCCGTATTAGAGGCGTTTTTTGCGGGTGGGGGCCGTGTCATCGATTCTTCTCCCATGTACGGTCATGCAGAAGCACGGGTGGGCGATGTGTTGTCTCGTATACCGGACCATTCCAGCGTTTTTGCCGCCACCAAAGTCTGGACGAAAGGCAAAGAGGCCGGTATTGCAGCAATGGAGCGGTCTGCGCAACGGATGCGTGTTGCGCGTTTCGATTTGATTGCGGTGCACAATCTGGTCGACTGGCGAACCCAGCTAAGCACCTTGCAGGATTGGAAAGCGCAAGGGAAGGTGCGTTACATCGGCATTACGACTTCCCATGGTCGTGAGCATAATGAATTCCTCGACATTATGCGCCATGAACCCATCGATTTTGCTCAGTTCAGCTATAATATCGATAATCTGACCGCCGAACACAAGCTATTGCCTCTGGCCCAGGAACGTGGCATTGCAACCATGATCAATCGGCCTTTCCAGCGGGGTGTCCTGTTCAGGAAAAGCAGGGGAAAGCCGCTCCCCGCGATGGCGAAAGACATCGACTGCAACAGTTGGGGCCAGTTTTTCCTGAAATTTATATTGGCCCATCCCGCCGTGACGACCGTTATTCCGGCGACGTCCAAAGCTCATCACATGGTCGATAATATGCAGGCTAATGTTGGCCGGGTACCGGATGCGCAACAACGGGCAGAGATGCTGCGAATTTATCAGCGGCTGTAAAACACTTGTGATAAAGACTGTCGCAAATCTGCTGCATTGTCCGATCGCTGCGTTGCGCGCTACTCCCTCCTGCGCCAATCGATTGGACCGGTCTGGACTGCTGATCTGCGAGCGCCTTGCGCCCGTGCAGTCTGCGCCGGTTTGCGACACACTTCGGTAGATCGCAGTCATGCACCCACCTTCCGTTTTCGCACGCGCGCTGGAATTTGCCAGCGATATTCGCCCTGCTGAAATTCGCCCCACACTGTCAGCATTCGTATTGGCATTTATTCTGATGTCGGCCTATTACATGCTGCGTCCGGTCAGGGACGCAATGGCAAGCGACTGGAGTGATACCGAGGTCAGCTTCCTGTGGACGTTGACCTTTTTTGTCAGTGTGGCTGTGGTAATGCTGTATGGAAAGCTGATTACCCTCATCCGTTTCCGCCATCTGGTGCCTGCTGTCTATGCCATTTTTGTGCTGAGCTTTGCATGGTTTTTTCTCGGTACCCGGTTACTGGCAGAGCACCGCTTACTCGACCAGGCATTCTATGTATGGGTCAGTGTCTTCAGTCTATTTCATGTCTCGGTATTCTGGAGTCTCATGGCAACCCGTTTTACACGCGTGCAGGCAACCCGGCTGTTTGGTTTCATTGGTGCAGGTGCGAGCGTCGGTGCGATGGTGGGACCGGCTATCCCTACCTTTCTGGTAGCGGATATCGGGACTTACAATCTGTTGCCGATCGCAAGTCTGTTGCTGCTCCTTGCAGTTCCGCTGAGCTATTGGTTACAAACCGAAGAGGTGCAAGCGGATGCCGAGACCAGAGTCGATCTGCAAGACGAGTGTATCGGTGGTAACCCCTTTGCGGGATTCAGTGAATTTTTTAAAAGCCCTTATTTGTTAGCGATCGGTCTGTTTATTCTGCTGTACACATCGATTAGTACGTTCGTCTATTTTGAGCTGAAAAATTTGCTGGCTGTTTTCGATCGGGCAACCCGTACGCAGTTATGGGCCAGTATGGACCTGATCGTCAACACGCTCACGCTAGTGGTTGCGGCGTTTGCCACCGGGCGCATTGCCAGTCGCTTTGGTTTGTCGCTGACACTGGCGGCCGTGCCGGCGATGATTGGCGCCGGGCTGTTATTGCTGGCAATTGCACCGCTGGTCGGGGTCGTGGTGGTCATTCAAATCATTCGTCGTGCAGGGAATTACGCGATCACACGACCGGCGCGTGAAATGCTCTTTACCGCAGTAGATCGGGAGACGCGTTTCAAGGCGAAACCAGTGGTTGATATTGTGATCTACCGTGGTGGCGATATGCTCAATGCCTGGGCTTTTACCGCACTGACTCAGGGGCTGGGATTAGGGCTCGATAGGGTAGCCGGTATCGGCGCGATGATCGCCGTGCTGTGGGCGACGCTGGGCATTTACCTCGGCAAAGCATTCAAAAGGCGTGCTTCCTGCTAACCCGGCACCCTAATATGTCGTATTCAGAGCCTCAGGCATTGCCCCGATCCAGGCGCATTCGGCAGGCATTGTCGCTTCCTTGGCAAGGTAGTCAACGCCGAGAGGGGCGATGCCTGAGGCTCCTATCCGATGTACTAGCGCGGAAGAGCGCAACGGCTGCCGAAAGCCAAATTTGGCTCGATGCCTTTGCAAATCTCATAAAAAAACGTACCTGCACGCGGAAAGACTTTGCAGCGTGGTCACGCTGAGAGGACTCAAATTTGACATTTCTAATGCGCGCAAGCTCAAAAAGTGTGGAACTCATCACATATTTTCAACTCTATTATGCCAATTGAGTGTGTTGGCCAAGAGGTTGAAAATGAACTTACAGGAGCGGTTGCTGCTATCGCTTTCCCGGGCGATTGATGAGCGTGACTATTTAGAAGGGAGTAATGACTGGTCCTCCCGTGATCCACTCTCGACGCTACTGGAAGAATTTCCGGATTTCGCGCAGATCGTGACCGGGAAGCGCGTGGTCGATTTTGGTTGTGGTGCAGGTCTCCAATCCATAGCCCTTGCGGAACGCTACGGCTGTGAAGTCGTGGGGGTCGACACCGATACTGTTGCTTTAAAGGGGGCTGAAGCGCAGGCAAGGCACCGCGGTCTTAATCCGCAGCAGTTACGCTTTACCCCCAGCCCCACGCCTGACATGCAGCAGGGGTACGATGTAGTGATTTCACAAAATGCGTTTGAGCATTTCACCACGCCGGAAGCGCGGCTTGCTGAGATGCAGCAGCTGATCCACGGTGACGGAAGACTCCTCATCACGTTTGGGCCGCCGTGGTTTGCTCCTTATGGTGGCCATATGCACTTTTTCTGTCGGCTGCCCTGGTTAAACCTATTGTTTGCTGAATCTGCCGTTATGCGGGTCAGGGGGTATTACCGCGATGATGGCGCAGCGCGCTACGAGGAAGTGCCCGGTGGATTGAACAAGATGACGGTGGCGCGATTCGAAAGGATCGTTTCCGATTGTGGTCTGAAAGTCGTAGCCTCACGCTATCGATGCGTCAAGGGGCTCGACGTTCTCTCTCGTCTGCCGGTATTCCGGGAATTGTTGATCAACCACATCAGCGTTGTGCTGCATCAAGCACGTTGAGAAACGCATCTCGCTCTTTTCAGCAGTGGTCTGGCGTATTTCGGGAGCAATCTGAGCTGTGACTTCATTTCTCGACCACTCGCGAAGTTGTGATAAATCGCTCATGTTCAGAGCATCCGGCCTGCGTTGGGTCAAGGCATTATCACTAGGCTGTGTTATCCGACACGCTCTAACTGCGCTGGCGTGCTCGGATATCATTGAGAAATTGGCCAATAGACGAGTGTGCTGAGTAGTTACTAGCCAGTAGCTTTTGCTTGGTCGTATATTCATGGATTAGATGTGATTGCACAGCGCCGTCGTGCGATTGCAGGTTCCGCCGACGATTCGCACGAAAGATGCGCCAGCCATGATTAAATTACTCACCCGTTTTTCTCATTCCCCTTGGCACTCTCCCTTTGCACGCCTGGGTTATGTTGATGGGGGCAGATTGCCGTCGAAGCCGTTTGCCCGTATGCCTGTTTTGTGGGCGTGGTTATTGGCTTTGGCTGTCTGGTTTGTAATGTTGTCGCCCGCATTTGCGGAACAAGCCCCGGCGGTTTCACCCGCGCAAGCGGCGAAATATGCCGCGTGGATTCAGCAGATGAAGACCTCTCGCAAGGGGCCCTTCTATCGAATCCGCTGGTTCTGCAACGATGGGGCGATTCTCGAGCCCAAGCCGTATGCCTGCAGTGATCATGGGGGAGGCATTCAGCACGGACAATGGTCTGATCAGCTGCGCGAAATCCGCGCAGCCGGTTGGCAGATTGCGAATGTTTTGGGTGAATACGGGCGCGAGAAAGGGCGGCGACCCACGGTTTCGCGTGAGCAGTTCAAGCAGATTCTCATGGAACGGTTTTTGGTTGGCTACGATCAGGGCTGGATTTTTCGGCGTGCCCGCTACTACCGCGGGGCACTGCAACGAGAAGATGAAGCACGGGGAGAGGTGGCATTGGTCGAGCAATGGGCAGCCCGGCTGAATCCCGACACGCAGGACTATTTATTGCTTTGGGAGGCTGCGCGCCTCTTACCAGGGCCTGGCAAACATCCCAATCGAGTGACGGAGATGCGTGACCTGGCCACCCAAATCAATTCGCAAGACGCGAACTTCGAAGCATTGCGCACCAAGTTGCATGCCGATCCCGCGCTTGCCGACGCCCAGGCGATTCGGCAGTACGCGGCCACTCAGGGGGCGCCGGCACTCCAGAACGATTATGCGCGACTCGCAACGGTGGTGGAATCGGTCTTTGAGACCGGCACTTTGAGCGATGCATTACGCGGCACCGCGAAGCATCTACACCACACCAGGCTAAAAAAGTATTTCCGCCAGCAGGCCGCGACGTTGGAGCACAGCGATGCGGCGTTTGCCCGCCTGCAGCTGACTGCTCAACTATTGGAAACGATCAGAATGTCTCTGCCATCGGTGAGCGGGGCGGGGGATAAACAACGCCTGTTACGTTTGGGGCAACAGATTGAGCGGGTGGTGTTTGCAGAACTCAGCGGTTTACAGGCGGATCTGCCGAAGGCCAGCCGCGCCGAGCGCTTGCGCTGGCTCAAGGAGGTCGCGCGTTCGCTGTATGGGGTGGGATTGCTTTCTGCCAGGGAATGGCAGGCTGTTCAGGACAGTTTGGCGCAATTGCAGGGTACCTCGCTGAGCCTGCGCCATTACGCCCGTGAGGTCGACTATCTGGGGCGGGTGCCGCAATGGAGCACGCAATGGCTCAAGTTCCATTTTGGCGAGGTGGTGACGCATTTCGCGCAGATTGAACCGCTCAGCCAGCAAATGATACCGGCCCGTTTGCGTGGCAGCGCCTTACATTTTTACAGTGTCATTATTGCAACCCTCAAACAGGATGCTGACCGGCTCAGCGGACGTGAAAGTCAGCTGTTCGATGCACACTATGCCACGGGATTACGCGCACTCAATCCGGGCTTGGCGCGGGGACGCTTGCGCGAACCACCTGTTGGGAAGGCCTGGGACTCCAAAGGCATCTATTTGCTGAAGGAAACCACCTCCACGTTACCACCGGTGGCTGGCATTATTACGTTGGATGAAGGGAATGCCTTGTCGCACGTGCAGCTGCTGGCGGCCAACCTTGGCATTCCTAACGTGGTGGTCTCGCATGCCCGTTTGCCGCGTCTGCGAGCGCATTTGGGCGAACCTGTCGTGATGGCCGTCAGCCCGGGTGGCGTGGTGCGTATCACCACGGATGATGCCAGTTGGGACGCCGTGTTCGAGACTGCCGACATTCCCACATCAGCGTTGCGTCCCAATCTGGCAAAACTCGATCTCACCCGCACGGAATTTTTGTCTTTGAGTGACCTCCGGGCCCGTGACTCGGGTGTGATCGTGGGGCCTAAGGCTGCCAATCTTGGTGAGCTCAAACACTTTTTCCCGGATGCAGTGAGCCGCGGACTGGTGGTGCCTTTCGGCCGCTTTCGGGCATTTCTCGAACAGCCGCTGCCGGGCACCGGGATGACAGCATTTGCCTGGATGAAAGCCTACTATCGTTATATTCGCAGTGTGACGGGCGAGGAACGGCAGGGTGCTACACAGCGGTTTCTGAGCCAATTTCATCATTGGATCGAAACGAGCACTCCTGGAGTGGCATTCCGCCAGGAACTCGCGCAGGCGCTTGAGAATGAATTTGGACCCGACGGCAGTTATGCCTTGTTTGTGCGCAGCGATACCAATATGGAAGATCTGCCGGGTTTCACCGGCGCCGGTTTAAATAAGACCGTGCCAAATGTGGTGGGGCTTGATGCAGTGATCAAAGCAATTATGCAGGTCTGGGCCTCACCGTTTACGGAGCGCGCCTTCGCCTGGCGGCAGCAACGCATGGCCACACCGGAAAACGTGTATCCTTCTGTACTGTTGCTCGAAACGGTTCCAGTGGAAAAATCGGGTGTGCTGCTGACGTTTAATAAACTCAATGGCGAACCGGATGCCTTCACGGTGGCGGTTAGTCGCGGCATCGGTGGCGCAGTGCAAGGCGAATCGGCTGAAGAGCTGCTGGTAGAAAAATCGACGGGACGGGTGCGCTTGCTGGCCTCGGCGACCAGTCCGCGCATGCGCATTGCCGCACCCGAAGGCGGCTTGCGCTTAGTACCGGTGCAAATCAGTGATACGGTGTTGCAGCCTGATGAGATCGAAAGACTGCGTAGTCTCGTGCAGGCAGTGGAACTGAACCTACCGCAATTCGATGCCCAGGGACATCCCACGCCGGCTGATATTGAGTTTGGCTTTCGCCAGGGGCATTTGGCGCTGTTTCAAATTCGGCCGTTTTTGCGCGACAAGCGCGCCAGACAGAGCCAGTATCTGCTCGATTTGGATCGGCAGGCCCGGCCTGCAGCGTCGCTTCAAGTCGATATGACCCAAGTTGTGGAGGTCACGCCATGAAATTGCATGTATTTACAGGTATCGTCCTTGGGCTATTGTCGCTGCTGGCGACGGTTGCCTCGGCATACCCCATCGACGGCTATGACTACACGGGTATTACCCGGCTTGAAGGGTATCGGCTGGCGCAGTTGGGTAAATCGAATGCACGTCGCTTGCATCCCGGTGCGCGCTTGTCGCTGGAGCAGGTGGATATTCGATTGCGCGATGCGGCAAACCTGAAGATTCCGCCGGTTGATCCCGAGTTCCAGCGAGAGATTCTGTCGCTTCTGGGGCGCAATGCCAGCCGCTATTCGATTGCGATTCTGGATTTGACAGATCGGAGCCATCCCGTGTACGCAGAACATCGTGCCGATGTGGTCTTCAATCCCGGTAGTATCGGTAAGCTTGTCGTCGGCATGGGGATTTTCAATGAGCTCGCCCGGGCATTTCCTGACGACATTCAGTTGCGTGAGGCGATTCTTCGCGACACGCAGGTAACAGCCGATCGGTTTATTCATGTCGATACGCACAAGGCGCCATTTTGGAATGCCAAAATTTCGCGCATGATTTATCGACCGATCAAGGAGGGGGATCGCAATTCATTGTGGGGCTGGATGGATTGGATGCTATCGCCGAGTTCTAATGCGGCTGCCTCGATAGTCATGAAACAGTTGATGTTATTGCGTCACTTTGGTGCCGGTTACCCGGGCTTTCCAGAGGATGCCAACGCGTATTTCAAGGAAACACCTCCGGCCCGGCTTGCACAGGATCTGCGCGCGGTACTGGATGCCGCTGTGCAGGACAATGGATTGAATTTGAATGAGTTGCGTCAGGGCGGCTTTTTTACGAGCGAGGGTAAGCGGCGTGTACCCACCGGGGGCAGCCGAGCAACACCGCGCGAGCTGCTTCGATTCCTGCTGAAACTTGAACAAGGCAAGATCGTGGACGACTGGTCGAGCCGGGAATTCAAGCGGTTGTTATATATGACACAAAAACGCATTCGCTACGCATCGTCTCCTGCGCTCAAGAATGCTGCGGTATATTTCAAGTCCGGTTCTTTGTACCAATGCCGCCCCGAGCCGGGGTTTCAGTGTGGTAAGTATCGCGGCAATAAGCTCAATCTGCTAAATTCCGTTGCGATTGTTGAATCACCCGCTGGTAGGTCGCCCGGGCTGTTCTACCTGGTGGTGGTGTCGTCCAATGTACTTAAGGAAAATGCTGCGGTCGCGCATCAGACCCTGGCAACTTACATTGAGCGCCTGATGCGGCGTCGCCATCCCGAAATTCCCGCCAATGAAAAACCGCTGCTGAAACCCTTGCACCCACCGGTCAATCGAGTGGGCGTCTCGGTACCCGACTGACCTGTGGTGCCTTACGAGCTGCTCCGAAAATAATCACAAGGCCGATCAATTCAGCCTAAAAATCTCAGTTGGGCGCAAAAAAGACGCGTAAGATATTGGTGTGCATGGTGAATCGGAAAAACTCGTGGTCACCTTATTGGTGATGAGAGGT
>JANTGD010000132.1 GCA_024763135.1 Thiotrichales bacterium
CTCATCACCAATAAGGTGACCACGAGTTTTTCCGATTCACCATCCACACCAATATCTTACGCGTCTTTTTTGCGCCCAACTGAGGTTTTTAGGTTCATCGAATCGCAAAATGAACTCAAAATGACGCCACCTCGCGATACCTTCATCTTCTCAGACTGGCGCTTAACGCAACGCCTCGACCAGTTCGAATGCGGCATCGATACGTTCCAGGGGTGTATAAAAGTGTGGAGAAAAACGAATGCCACCCATACGTTGCGCGCATAATACCCGATGCTGCATGAGCTTTCGATACAGGGAATCAACGTCGCTGTTGGGTGGCCTGAAGGTGATTATGCCCGCGCGGCGCTCGGCTGCAGCTGGCGACAGCAGTGTGTAACCGGCTCGTCTGATCTGTTCCAAACTGTGCACCACCCGGGTTTGCAACTGTGCAGAGACGCTCTCGATCCCGATTTCTTCAAAGAGCGACAGACTGGCCGACTGAACATGAATCCCCAGATGGTTCGGGCTGCCACACTCAAAGCGTCTGGCGGTCCGGCTGGGTTGCCATCGTTCCGCTTCAAAGTCTCCGGGATTTTCAACCATGTGCCAGCCGTATTGATTGAGTTCAAGACGATCACGCACGGCTTCACGCACATAGAACAACGCAACGCCTTCGGGGCCAAGCAACCATTTGTGCCCATCGGCGGCCACAAAATCGGCCTGCACCGATTGCACATCAAAAGGTGCAACCCCCAATTGCTGAATGGCATCAATACAAAACAGGATATCGCGCGAACGACAAAACCGTCCCAGACGTTCCAGATCCAGCTTAAATCCACTCGCGTACTGCACTGCGCTGACAGCAAGCACACGGGTCGACGCATCACAAGCAGCAATCAACGCGGTTTCCGGATCCTGAGTCTTAGCAATATCAACCGCTCGCCACTGCACCCCGTAGCGCGCTTGCAGGGCTTGCCAGGGCAAGCGATTGGAAGGGAATTCCTGCCGGATCCCCACCACGTTGTCTCCTGTTGCCCAAGGCAAGCCAAATGCCACCAGGGAAAGCGCTTCAGAGGTATTCTTGAGGATCGCAATGTCATCGGGTGACGGCGCAGCAATCAGCCAGGCAAACTGTTGGCGCAACTTTGCCACCTGGGCCGTCCAGGCCGGATACTGTAAACTCCCCAGTTGCATATTTTCCTGGGCGAAACGCTCGGCGGCCACCACACTGCGCGATGGCCAGGGTCCAACGCCCGCATGATTGACATGAATGAGATCTTTTTCTAAATGAAACGCATTGTGACACATAGATTTCTGGTATGATTTATCAGATTGGTGGTGATTGACACCACTTTGTAACACAGAAGCCTCGCATAACCCAGCAAACAACCCTGCATTCAATGTATCGGAAGTATGTTTTGGCGAGTCTTAACGGTTAGTGTTACTGGGTCACGTTTGGTCAGTCTGGACAAGCGCTGCAGGGGGATGCACGCGAAGTGGCTGATTACGTAATCTGAAGTAACAGCAGATTTATCATAACAATACTCTTTTAACGGTAAGGTTGGAGGCGCAGCAATGAGAATTGCACTTCTTGAGGATGACGCCGATCAATCAGCGATGATTGTTTCATGGATGGAAGGGGTCGGTCATAAGGTGACGAGTTTCAAATCAGGCAAAGACCTGGTTAAAACACTGCGAAACGAAAGTTTCGATTTATTGATATTGGACTGGATGGTTCCCGATCTGTCCGGCATGGAGGTATTGGACTGGACGCGCAGTCACTATGATTGGAACATACCGATTATGTTTACCACCGCATTGGACAGTGAAGAAGATGTGGTGAAAGCGCTGCGTGCAGGCGCCGATGACTACATGGTCAAGCCGCTGCGCAAAGAAGAGCTGGTGGCGCGGTTGAATGCCTTGAGCCGCAGGTTGCAGTTGGGGCAGACCACGACCCAGGTGCTGGAGTTTCCACCCTACACGGTCGATATGTCCGCGCGTGCCATTCGACTCAACGATGAGTGGATCGAACTGACCCAAAAAGAATATGAGCTGGCTTCGTTTCTATTCAAAAACGTAGGGCGCGCCATTTCGCGAGGGCATATCCTGGATGCCGTGTGGGGCACATCACCCGAACTCAATACACGAACCGTCGATACCCACGTAAGCCGCTTAAGGAAGAAATTGAAATTCTCCCGGGAAACAGGCTGGGGACTGACGTCGATCTATCAGCACGGCTATCGCCTGGAAAAATTACCGGATTCCCCGCACAACGAGCAGGCTCAGCAAGAGCAGGGGGCGACCACGCCAACGTTGTGAGGGCTACTGGAAAACAGTTTTCGATAGTAACGCTACACCTCTGATACTTCGATGAGATTTGTCGCGCATTGTATTAGTGAAAAGTTAGCTATACTTATACCGGTATGAGATCCTACCTCATATCCATGTGTCATGGGATCAGTTCCCGGACGATCAGTGCCATGCAAATTGGTTTTTTACAGCCACCAGACTTCGAGCCTACAGCGCGTTGCTTCTGATTGTTAAAAGGCCTCGCCGCAAACGTACACAAGAATAAAATATAGCAAAGCCATGTCGACTGAATTTACTCAAGATATTTCGTTACCCCCAGAGCTAGGGGAATCCCCCGCTCCCGCCAACGAAGACGTCGCAACCCTCGAACAAATCCGACATCTGCTGTTTGGAGAGCAGGTCACACGTTTGGAAGGCCGCATAGAGTCGGTTGAACAGCGCATGCTGGAGCAGTTTCAGCGTTTGGAGACATTGCTATCATCCCGTTACGAAGAACTCAAAACCAGCCTGGCCACCCAGGCCGCCGATACCGCCGCGCGTATCGAAACAGAGCAAGCAATACTGCAGAGCGGGCTTGATGGATTGCATCATCAGTTTGAGCAGCAAAATCTTGAGTTTCACAGAGAACTGGAGCAACTTAAAGCACACGCAGACCAATCCATTGAGGGCGTGAAATCGGAACTGACGCAGCAAGGCGAGACTTTCAATCAAGGACTCAAGCAAAAGGAAAGTCAGCTATCCGGCCTGTTTAAGGAGCTCAGTGAACGTTTGCTCAATGATGCTGAGTCGACGGAATAAACACAGTACGCATCCCCTGAGTTCGATGCCACGACGATGAGCCAGCATAGCGAGTATGAAGAATTACAGTCTCTGCTCCTGGGCAACAATAAGCAACTGCTCCAAGCGCTCAAAGCGCGCATCGAAAACCCAGAACGCCGCACTCGCGACGTTGCCGAGGTCCTGTCAGCGGCGTTGCATCTTGCCGCTCAGGACAAAGCCTTGCGCACAGCGCTGCGTGAACCGATGCAGGACGCCATTCGCGACTCAATTCGCCGCAACCCGCATGAAATCGCCGACTTACTCTATCCCGTTATTTTCCCGGCAATCCGTCAGTCTATCGAGGAAACCTTACGTGCGTTTGTCGAACGCATCGACACGCTGATACAGCAACGTTTTTCTGTTCATGCGCTCAAATGGCGGGTTGAGGCCTGGCGCACGGGGCTTCCCTATACAGAAGTGATGCTGCGTCATTCCATTAAATATGGTGTCGAGCATCTGCTTCTGATCCAAAACCAAAGCGGCTTGCTACTCAAGCACGTACATTCGAAGGACGCACTGAAAACCGACTCCGACGCCGTTTCGGCGATGTTGACCGCCATAGAGTCCTTTGTGCGCGATTCATTCAGCAACACGGATAAGGAACGGCTGGATAGGATCACATTCGGTCAATTTATGATTCACTTGGCCCATGGACCCCATGCTACTCTCGCAAGTGTGGTGCGCGGACTCGCGCCTCCTGACTACTTGATGCGTTTGAAGGAACTGCTGGAAGACATCCATGCCGCAGCCGCAATACAGCTCCGGGATTTTAATGGGGATACGCGTCAGCTGGATGCCATCGAACCGTTACTACAACGCGGATTCGAACGGGAATATGTCAAACCTAAAGCTAAGCACGCGGCATCCCGGCCACCCCGCAGTCTCATCAAGCGCGGTGCAATGGTTGCGGGAGTCCTACTGATCGGTATCGTTGCATTGAGCACGTATCGACATTTTGAGCAGCAAGGCATCGCGGCACTGGGCCAGCGCTTGGACGCTGTACCGGGCGTTGTTGTGGAAAATATCACCCACCGGGGAGACCACTGGGTCGTCACTGGCTTGCGGGATCCGTATGCGGCAACCCCCGAGCAGTTGCTTGAATCTGCGGGAAAGGTTGGAAAAAAAATCACCTTCAATTTACACCCTTATGTATCCCTCGATCCGGAAATCATCTTTAAGAAAGCGCTGCCTGACCTGGAGATTCCGGCCGGACTCAAAATTGCTACCGAGTCTGGCATGCTTCAATTGAGCGGGCAGGTACCCCTCGACTGGTATCTGCGATTACGTCATACCCTCAATGAAACTCAAGGATCACCACTGCTCGATATACGAAACCTACAAATTGACTTGCCCTCAGCCGAGCGCTCTATCCAAAATCTCCTTGCAGGCTCAAATGTGCTGGTCACACGCAACGCAGACGCACTCCTTGTAACCGGGAACCTGACCCCCGACGATGCGACACGATTGCAAGCGCTCATCGGCCAATTGAGCGGAAAACTTTCGATCGAACTGCAAAAAACGGCTGTGACACCATGAATGCAAGCATCAGCAAAAAAATTTGTTTGATCGGAGATTTTGCGGTGGGCAAGACCAGTTTGGTGCGGCGCTTTGTGGACGAAGCGTTTTCCGATGACTATCTCACCACCGTCGGCGTGAAGATCAGTACCAAGCGGGTACGCCTACCTAAAGGCAGTGAGGTAAAACTGATTGTTTGGGATATCGCGGGTCACGAGCGCTTGAGCACCGTGTCAAAAACCTATTTGCAAGGTGCTAGCGGCTACGTGCTGGTAGCTGATGGGACGCGCGCCAATACGCTGCAAACCGCCCTGGCGCTCAAAGCACAGGTCGATCCATTGCTCCATGAGCCACCTTGGGTCGGTTTACTCAATAAATACGATTTGGAGGCAGAATGGGAAGTAACTGCCACACAACAACAAACGCTGCTTAAACAGGGTTGGTCATTGAGCAGCGCGAAAACCGGCACTGGCGTTGAGGCCGCATTTCTCCGTTTGGCAGAAATGATGCTGCCTTGATCCGGTATCATTCGTAAGTCATGAAAATTTCACCGCCTGTTATCGAGTGTATTCAAAACCGCTTTCACCCCGCAGCCATTCGCGTTGATCAACAGGGGCGGATCAAATCCTGGGAAGGTAATTTTACCTGGTACGGACTCAAGCCAGACGCCGCCTTTAATCAACCCATCTATGATCTACTGCCGGCATTGTGGGGCCTCGATTTACACCAGCCGCATCACCTGCCATTTGTGGAACTCGAAAATGGCCTAAGCACCGATATTCAGGTCAATCCTCAGCACGCTGATGTCACGCTCATTGTATTAATGGATCTACATGCCGAAATGCAGGCTAGGCAACAGCTCCAGCAAGCGAGCCACAACGAGCAGATACTCAATGAAAAACTACGGCGCACCACCGAATTACTACGCCAGAAAAATACCGAACTCGATCGTGCCAATCAGGCAAAAAATGAATTTATTTCCGGCGTCTCACATGAACTAAGAACACCCTTGACGAGTATTATCGGGCATGCCGAGTGGTTGGCCAAACGCTGCGATCAAAGCGCCACCGGGCACAACAACTTAGAAACAATAGAGCGTAATGCCAAATATCTACTCGCCCTGATCGATAGCCTTCTGGAGCAAGGCAAACTGACGGCGGGTTCCTTTGAGCTGACTGCAACACAATTCAATACGACGGATTTTTTTCAATCCCTGCTCGATACCTTTCGTCCCATCGCAGATGAGAAAGGACTACAGATCGACATTTCATGTCAGCTCGAAAAACTACCAACCTTATACACAGACGAACACTATCTGCGCCTTATTTTAGTAAATATTCTCGGTAATGCGGTGAAATATACTGAGCAAGGCGGCATTAGCTTACGAGC
This sequence comes from Thiotrichales bacterium, assembly GCA_024763135.1. Taxonomy (GTDB): domain Bacteria; phylum Pseudomonadota; class Gammaproteobacteria; order UWMA-0217; family UWMA-0217; genus JANTGD01. The sequence goes on from JANTGD010000132.1 coordinate 6,013, forward strand.
GGTGTATGATGAACAGCTATCTATCGAAATAAAAGACAGCGGCATTGGCATCCCGAGCGAAGACTTGGAAAACATTTTTACCGCATTCCGGCGCGCCGAGAATACCCGGGGCATCGGAGGCATCGGCTTGGGATTGAGCATTGTATGGGAAGTGATTCAAGCCATGCAGGGAAAAATCGAAATTCATTCGCAAGTCGGCGAGGGGACGAGCGTAAAAATTGCGCTGCCGGTAAAAAAAGCCCCTGAAGAGCCAGCTGCAAAGTATCCGGAAAAAGCGCAACCCCGTTTAAAAAATATTCGCGTTATGCTATTTGAAGATGATCCGGATATTGTAATGATCTATCGATTATTCCTCGAAAACGCCGGTATGCGGCCTATTGTGCCGGAAAATTTTACCGACCCGGTCGCTGCCGTAGAAAAAGAACAGCCCGATATCATTGTGGTCGATTACAATCTTGGGGAATTCAATGGCCTGACAATTGTGCGCGGCTTACGAGCCCAAGGAATTGAGACCCCGATTATTATGCTGACTGCAACTACAGGTATCAACGACTCTCTCAAGCGCGACGCGCAACAGGCCGGTTGCAATGCGTTTCTTTATAAGCCCAGAGATACTACGAATCTCAGTCAAGTCATCGAGGCCGTCATTGGACACGAATCTTAAATCACAGGACGGTACGTTAGAGCACATTATCACGGCGTACCGACAAAGCTTTCCAGAGAAGCAACGCGTACTTCAAACACAGCTCGAAGCGATCGAGCATTCACCCAAGGACGTCGAGAGTGCGTTGCAAGCACTCTATACACTGAGCCATCGTTTGTGTGGCTCAGCGCCCATGTACGGATTTGACGACCTGTACCACGCAGCCAGAGCGCTGGAAACACTCACACATCCGACACAACAACACACCACAAGCGAAGATTTGACCTTGGTGCGACAGAGCACCAAACAACTGATCGATATCTTCGCCAAATATATTGATGCGTAACGGGTAGGCTCCGGTAGCAGCGGGCCAGGTAGGGCTCGTAGGATACGCTGGAAGACGGCGGCATTCATATGCGCATAATGTATATTATGTTAAATAGCAGATCGACTAACTATTCCCATTGCGGTCTTGCCATAGCCTGGATGCAGCGGTTATGGTTGGCGTCGATCCCAGCTAACAGAATCTCTCCGCTATGCGTCTGTTTCCCAAGCGTTATCATCCCCCCGGCACACCGCCTGGCACCCTTAAAACCCGTACCGATGTTGTCGTAAAACCCCTCCAGATGGCGGTCTACGATTACGCAGATGCACAACTGCAAAAGCTCGAAAACCCGTCTTTAACGGATATTGAGGCGTGCATTTCACGCGACAGTAATACCTGGATTCGTATCGAGGGACACCCGAATGCACAATGGATGGCCGATTTTGGACGCACCCTCAAACTGCATCCTCTGGCGCAGGAGGACGTGCTCAATGGCGGACAACGGCCCAAGCTCGAACCCTACGAGGATGGCCAGATTTTTCTGGTCCTCAATGTGTTGCATCGCAGCTCAGCGGATACGATTGAGATCGGACAACTCTCCGTATTCTGGAACCGTGGCTATCTGGTGACATTTCATACCGGCCGGAGCGAATTGTTCGACTCCGTGGTCAAGCGTTTGCAGAATGGCATTACCCGGGTACGCCGCCGGGGATTGGACTATTTACTGTACTCCCTGATTGATGCTGCTATCGATGAATCCTTTCCAGTTTTAGAAGACCTGGGACTGGCAATCGAGGATCTGGAAGATCAAGTTGCGCAAGATCCTGACCAAACCACCATTGAATCGATCCACCACATTAAACGTCAAATCGTGTTGATCCGGCGTGCAGTATGGCCGCAGCGTGATGTAATCAATCAATTATTGCGTGACGAAGAAGAATGGTTTGATCCAGCGACCCGGCCCTATTTGCGCGACTGCTACGACCATACCATCCAGATCATGGATTTAATCGAATCCTATCGCGAGATGGGAGCCGCACTGCTGGATGTCTATCTCTCCAGCGTAAGCATGCGCATGAATGACATTATGCGGGTGCTCACGATCATTGCGACCATTTTTATTCCCCTAACCTTCGTTGCGGGCATCTATGGAATGAATTTTGGCAATAATTCGCAAAGTCCCTGGGCGATGCCGGAACTCCGCTGGTATTGGGGCTATCCCATGGTCTGGCTGCTGTGCATCGTCATTGCGGTGGTCATGGTCATTTGGTTTCGGCGTAAGAACTGGCTCTGAGCAAGCCGCTAATCCCATCCAACGACGTAGGACAAATACGCCCCCTGCCCGTCTCATCTTGCTTTCCCGGTCACGACTCTGCTACCCCCTGAAGTCCGCCAGCTCCGCCAAAAAAATGGTCTTTCCCTCGTATAAACCCATCATTTTTACTTTGATCTGACTTATGGAAGCTCTGGTTCATTCTGGCGCGAGCAGATTGTGGTGAATAATCGTCCAGTTCAAGGCGCGGATCGCAGGTAATAGCGGGCTATTGCGAAGATTCGCCACGCAGAAGTGGTCGATTTTGCGCCGCTAGATGCCGTGTTACCAATTGATCCTAAAAACCTCAGTTGGGTGCAAAAAAGACGCGTAAGATATTGATGTGCATGGTGAATCGGAAAGACTCGTGGTCACCTTATTGGTGATGAGAGGTTTTTCTGATTTGCCATGTGCACCAAGAGCTTGCGTGGACTTTTGTGATCCAACTGAGGTTTTTAGG
>JANTGD010000133.1 GCA_024763135.1 Thiotrichales bacterium
AAGTGCGCCTACCCAGGCATGCAGACAGGACAACTGCGCCCGTCATTTTAAGCTGGACGAGGTACTAGGTGGCTACACTGTGGTGATGCCTGCGCGGCACTCGCCGGCGTCACCAATGGGCCTGCTGTATGCGTAACACATCAGCGCTTAGATCATCGAGCGCGGCATCCAATCGCCATAGCCCTGCAGCCTTATGCAGCTGGTGCTGATGCTCTGCCCAAGATTGCTGCAGCGCATGTACCGTCCGCGGCACAGGCGCAGGAAGCTCGGCTGACAAACGCGCGATTGCGCGCAGCTCCAGATCACCCTGAGCACTGCTAAACTCGGCCTGCTTAGAATTGAAATGCGCGGTATGAATATGGCAACGCAGCGCTTCCAAATGAGACAAGAGACAATGCCCGTAATGCCTGACTGAATGTTTGCGGTCTAACTGGGCACGCTTGAAAAACAAGAAACGACGAAGTCGGTGAGGCAGGTAAAAAAAAGGCGTGACTCGCTCCTGGTCTGTATTTTCCATAGATTTTTTTATTTTGATGTGCTCCTTACAAACGGGTATCGGCCTTGGCCTTGAATTTCTGAAGGGTATACTGCTCAAGATTGGGCTGTAGGCCGCAAAATTGGAATAGCTGCTTATGAAAACCGGGGTGATTGGTCTCGGCGCCATGGGCGCCAATATGGCACGCAATCTGCACCGCGCAGGGCTGCTCGTCGGCGTCTGGAACCGCAGTACGCGCAAGGCAGATGCTTTTGCTAACGAAACCGGGATCAAGGCTTACCCCGATTGCGCAAGTCTTGCCCGGGCGAGCGACCTGCTGTTGACCTGTGTCTCTCGAGACGCAGATCTACGCGAGGTTGTCGCAGCCGCCTCTCCTGGGTTACACGCAGGCGCCCTCGTGGTGGATTGCTCGACCGTACGCGCAGAAACCGCACAACGCATCGCCACACAGCTTGCCCAGGATGAAATTGATTTTCTCGACGCACCGGTTTCTGGGGGTAAAGAGGGGGCGATTGCCGGCACGCTGTCGATCATGGTGGGTGGCGACAGCGAAGTACTGAATCGCGCACGCCCGGCTCTGGAGGCAATCGGCCAGCGAATTGTCCACCTGGGGCCGGTCGGTGCGGGGCAACGCTGTAAGGCCGTCAATCAGATTATGGCCGCTGGCATCAATGCAGCAGTGACCGAAGCGCTCGCCTTTGCACAAGCAGCAGACCTGCCCGAAGCAGCGCTCGTCGAGGTCATTTCCGCGGGCGCTGCCGGCAATTGGTTTTTGCAACATCGCGGATTGAGCATGTTACAAGGCCACTTTGAACCGGGCTTCAAACTCGAACTACACCATAAAGATTTAGAAATCGCTCAGGCCATGGCCAAGAGCATGGACGTGGCGTTGCCCCTCACGCAGATGATGTTGGAGGACTACGACCAACTCATGCAGGCAGGGTATGGCAGCGAAGATATTTCAGCGCTGTTTCGTTTGAAACGCCGAACCTGAGCCACCCGAGTCTCCCGACTCTGGCGATGTGTTGCGACACCCGCTCAATCATTCAGGTGACGCGGCGCGGAACCCACCTTCTCTCCGAGGACTCGCTCGCGATCGCTCACAATGCGGTCCGCAATTTCACGCACCGCATTGAACAGCCACATATGTGTCTGCGATCCCGAGGTGTAATCCGCAGGCCCAAACGAATTCACCCGCCCCTGGCGCTGCAGCTGATTAACCTGTTGAAACTCCTTATCCTTTCCGGGCGCATACACACCGTAGGTTCTTCCCCCCATTTTATTGATCACGGAAAACACGGGCACGTCAGAGGGGCCATCGGCAATATAAATCATGTTCTGCACCGGAATGCGCCGATCTTCTTCGGCAATCTGGGCATTCACATCGATTTCCGGGTGCTTATTGCTGCCTTTGTTGATCTCGAAAACTGCACGCGTCTTGGTCGTATTATCTAATACATAACCTAACTGGGTCAGCGTCTGATCTTCCGCATCCAGGGCCTCGAGCAGTTCACAACCCCAGATTCCATCGAGGTAAGCGGCAATGGCACTGCCACGTATCATCTGGGTGAGTCCCGTGCTGACCACATAGTGCTCGAGCTTGATTCCATGGTGCTGAAAACGTTCATCCGCAGCCAGCGAACGTTGTAGGCTGGGGAAAAAATCCGGCAATCCCGGATAAAAACTCAGCGCGGCTCCCAAGTCTTGCAGCAAGGCATTGGTCAATCCCGCAAAGCGTCCATTGCGCACGTATTGCAGGATATGATTCAGGTACAGGACCTCTGTGGAGATCTGTTCCACGCCCCGTTTACGATAGAGCTCGGGCAGGCGATTGACTTCTCCCCAAAAAGCGCGTTCATCCACGCCAAAGTGTTCGAACAAAGGCGACTGCATATAGCCCGGAATCAAGGTTTTATCAAAATCCCAGACCATCGCGATAATAGTTTGTGTGAACAGCTGAGACACTTTTTCTCCGTCGTCTGGCTGAGGCCGTGGTAAATTAAGGGTGCCCACCCATGCTGCCACAAGGAAGAAGCCCCAGCCAATATGATTTGTAACAACTCGGCTTACCGCCGCCCCACCACTCATAGCACTGATTTTTTGTTATTGGCGGCCCAGCTGCTGTGCTTGGCGCTGCTAGCACCTACGCTCACCCGCGCTGCGCCCCTACCCGGCGCCGATGGATTCACCTTGGTGGAACTCAGCCGGGATTTGGCCAACCCCGTCGATTTCGAGATTGCGCCAGACGGCCGCATTTTCATTCTCAACCGCTATGGCGAGGTCAAGGTTTACCTCCCCAACCGTGGACAGACACAGGTTGCTATCAGGTTCGAGCGCAATGGCACCGAGCAGATCTATCATGAAAGCGAAGCCGGTCTGATCGGGCTGGCTTTGGATCCCGATTTCAGCACTAACCAGGTACTCTATCTTTTCTACTCACCGATCGATAAGTCCGTCAACCGTGTTTCCAGTTTTCGAGTCGTAGGCAATCAGATCGACTGGGATTCTGAGCGCATGATTATCGAAGTACCTACGGACCGCGATGGTCCGGCTCACGCTGCGGGCAACCTGGAGTTCGACCGCTATGGCCATCTGTACATTGGCACCGGCGATGACGCAGAGCACAGCGATTATGCGGCCATCGATGAAAACGAGCGCAACAATAGCGCGGAAAAATCATCGTCTAATACCCAGGACCGGCGCGGCAAAATTCTACGCATCACTCCGAATCCGGACGGTGGCTACACAATCCCCGCCGGCAATCTGTTTCCCGATGGGACCGAGGGAGACCCTACCATCTATGTCATGGGGGCGCGCAATCCCTATAAATTTTCCATCGACCCGGTCACCAACTGGCTGTTCTGGGGAGATGTAGGGCCGGACGCCAATAGTCCGCAAGGCGTTTGCCAGGGACCCGCAACGACACTCACGACCGAAGGCCAGGATGAGATCAATCTCACCCGCCAGGCAGGAAACTACGGCTGGCCCTACTTCATCGGTAACAATCATGCATACGATATCCGTGGACGCTGTAACGACCCCGCAGCACCAAGCAACGATTCGCGCTGGAACACCGGCGCCACCCAACTGCCCCCAGCGCAACCCAGTTGGTTCACCATTTTCCACGCGTCATATATGGCGGGTCCAGTCTATCGTGTCGATGCCAGTGTGACAGACACGAGCAAGCTTCCGGCACAATTCGATCAGCACTTGTTCTATTGGGATTTCAACCAGAGTCTTGCTTTTTACGCGGGTTTCGACGCATCTGGCAACCTGATCCGCAATGAACGCCTGGCGGAAAACAGCGTGAATTTCGGTACGATCAAAGGCCTCATCGATATGGAGATAGGCCCGGACGGCCATCTGTTTCTACTGGAGTACGGCACCGGATGCTGTGATATGGAAACAGGCAACGGCAAGCTATATCGTCTGGATTACACCGGTGAAGCAGCCGTAACGCAAAACCTGGCGCGCAATCGCCCGGTGACGGTCAGCTCGGTCGAAACCGGTACCGATGCCGCCGCCGCTGAAGATCTCACAGGCGCCAACGCGGTCGACGGTGACCCGAAAACGCGGTGGAGCAGTGCATTCAGCGAGCCGCAGTGGCTGGTAGTGGATTTGGGGAAAGCCGCTGAATTTCGCAACATCGTCATTCAATGGGACTATTCGTATGCCAGTGCCTATCGGATCGAGATCTCGGACGACGCGCAGTATTGGACAGAGATTTATGCGCAGCCTGCCGGCACGGGTGGAACAGAAAACATTACGCTCGATGCTCCCGTCAAAAGTCGTTATGTACGCGTATATGCCACGGCGCGCGGTGTCGAGGCCGGCACTGAGCTCTATAGCGTTTCAATTCACGAGCTAGAAATTTTGGGCAATGTGCAGTCTGCACCTATCGCCAATACCGCATTTAAGCAGGACCAATTTCAAGGCTCAGGCACCTGTGGGCTGTGCCACAATGGGTTGCGCGACAGCGCGGGTAACGCCCTGTCCATCGTCAATGCCTGGTCCCCCAGCAGCATGGCCAATGCAACGCGTGATCCTTACTGGCAAGCCAAAGTCGCTGCAGAACTCAAACGCAACCCCCTATTGGCCGATGAGATCAATGATCAATGCACGCGCTGCCACGCGCCAATGGCCAATTATCCCCTGCGCCAGACGAATGCGCCGCTGCAGATCTTCAATGGGGGAATCCTCGATAATACGCACCCCTATTTCGATGCGGCTATGGATGGAGTGAGTTGCACCGTGTGCCACCAACTCGAGGATACCGGACAGCTCGGTAGCTTGGAGACCTCTTCAGGCAATTTCAGTATTGCACGCTTCTCCACCCCTAACGATCCTGAGCGTCCGGCGTACGGTCAGTATGCAGATCCCGAAGTTACCACAATGAAACTGGGATCCAACTTCACACCTACTTTTGGTCCGCACCTGGAGCGCGCAGAAATTTGTGCGAGTTGTCACGACCTGTTGACGCCCAAAACTGATGCGACCAACGGCCAGCCAGTCACGTCACAGTTGGCCGACGGCTTTCCGGAGCAGATGATTTTCAGCGAGTGGAAACACAGCGACTTCCGCGATGGCGGCGCTCAGGCTCAAACCTGTCAAGGTTGCCATATGCCCAAGGTCAATGAGCCAGTGCAGATTGCGAGTAATCCGCCCGACTCAAAGAAACGTCCCGGTTTCGCAAAACACCACATGACCGGTGCCAATACCAATATACTTGCCATTCTACGTGACAATCGACGTGTCCTGGGCGTGGTTGCCAACGGCTTCGATGACGAGATTGCACGGACGCAATCCTTACTACGCAGCGCTGCACAAATCGATATTGAATCCGCCGTTATTGCCAATGGGGTGCTGACAGCGCAAGTTAAGCTCACCAATCTCACCGGTCATAAACTCCCCAGCGGGTACCCATCACGGCGAGCTTTCATCCATTTCAGCGTCACCGATGCACAGGGGCAGACCCTGTTCGAATCGGGCAAACCCACGCCGGAGGGCCGTATTGAAGGCAACACAGAGGATGTGGATGCGACAACCTATGAACCGCACTACGCGGCGATCACCTCGGCCGATCAGGTTCAGATCTATGAATCCATCATGGCCGATGCCAAGGGTCGGGTCACGCACACCCTGATGCGGGGTGACCACTATCTCAAAGACAACCGCCTACCACCGAAGGGTTTCGATAAAAGCCAAGTGCCCGAACATATTGCGGTCATGGGCAACGCCGCGAGCGACGCGGATTTCAACCTGGGTCAGGACATGATCACCTATCAGCTGCCGGTAGAAACAGCCGACCTTATAATCACTGCGCGGCTGCTGTATCAGCCCCTCGCCTACGGACATCTACAGGACCTGTTCAATGACAACGATCTGGATGTGGTTGACCGTTTCCAAACAATGTTCGAGGCCAGCAGCAATAAAATCGAAGAGATTGCAGTAGCCTCCCGAACGTTGAGCGCTAGTGCATCTGGAGGCGGTTCCGGAGGTGGTGGCGTTTCTACTCTATGGTGTCTGGTATTGTTGGGCCTCAGCGGACAGCGGGCAGCGTTACGCCGGAAGAGCTGATTGATTGCTCGATTCTCTTGATGAATATCACAGCTTTGCGTCTGCGGCGTGCCCTCTCGTGGCATAGCGAAAGGCAAACAATGACGATTTAGTTACACTGCGCCTCCAGCCCATCGAGTCTCTCCCAGTGCTGTTGTGAAACAAACTTTTGGCCTGTCTTTTACTATTCAACCCAGCTCTTTTGCGCTGCAGGTACTGTTGCTGAGCCTGCTGATGCTATCCCTGCAAAGCTGTGGGCGCTCATCGTCGGGCGGGTTACCGCCAATCCACGTGCCGCAGGTATCGATCTCCCCCCCCAATGGCACTCGACATCTCCCTCTGAGCACCCCTGTCATAATCGATTTCGACACGCCGTTGATGGCTCAAGCCACCTCGAGTTTCAGCGACGCCATTCGCCTGACAGACAGCCTTGGACGCGCCGTTCCTCACGTAACACGCTTTGACTATGCACAGTCCATGCTCACGCTCGTCCCCGAGGCGGCATTACCGAGCGGCCAAACCTTCGAAATCTCGATCAATACGCAGTTGCTGCTGACCGATACAGGGGAGCCATTGGGTAACCAACGCATCACCTCTAAGTTCTCGACCCTGGACGAGCGCTTTTTGGGTGCCAGCTTCTTCAACCACGGCTTCGATGAACTCAACGCCTTGACCGAGGCACAGCTACTTGGCGTGCTGCGCTTTGGTGGCCGCTGGGTCACTGAGCTCGGACTCGCCGCAAACGAAAGTGGTGCCCCAATTTATCTCGATGCTTTGCAGCAATTTTGTGACTATGCGCGAGCACGCAATCAGGACACTGTGATTCAAATTCCCATTCTCATGGAAAACACCCAAATCACTCGTTTCCTCGAAGCGCTCCAATCACAACCAGCACAATGCAATCTCATGGCATTTGCCATCGGCAACGAGCCCGACCGTTTCGATACCGATGAAGAACAATACGCCACGCAATTTTTGTTTTCGGACTATCAGGCAGCCGCCGAGCGCATTATTCCATTGGTCAAACAGGTTTTCCCACATACCGCACTGATCGCGCCCGATCTATCGAGCTTTGAGGAATACAACCACTACGCCACGCTCTCCGAATGGATCGCACCATTGTGCGGCACGCAAAACCCGGCGTTCAACGAACTGGATTACCTCTCTATCCATCTCTATCCCTTCTCAGGCGCCCAAAAGTCCTGGGAAATGCTCGACTTGGGCGACATTTATGCCAACGATCTCGCGCAACTACCGGATGACTGCCCCAATCTGATTCTGGGCGAATTCAATGTCACCTATCAGTGGCGCCCCAATGGCACTTATCCTGGTAGCGGCGGGGACGCCTATTACCCGGTCCTCTCTCTCCCGGAAATCCTGCATCAGGAGAATACCCGCGGCATGCTTCATTGGTCGCTGCTTGAAGGTAAGACCTCTACCATCGGGCTGTTTCGCAATACCGATCTTTCCCCAAAACCACTGTACTTCGGATATCAACTGTTAAAGCCTGTTGAGAACAGCCATCCGATCGACAGTCACGCGCTGGGGGACGGCTTGGTGAGCCGCGCTTTTCTCTCCGCTCAGGCGGATCGTGTCGAGGTCTATGTGGCAAACAAGCAGCCCATCTTTCTACGTGATCTGACGCTCGGCAATGCTGGTCATGAAGATATCGTGTTACCTGCACTCACAGGGGAGCTGCCCCCACTCACCTTGGACTATCTGCCCCCCATGTCATTGACGCATCTCAGCTTCGCGCTGCCGGATGGAACACTGCGCGCCGAATACATCAGTGAACGCGATCAATCGATCCAAACTGGTGTTTACAGACCCACTGCAGAGACCACGCACTGCACGCTCTTGGCAGACTTTTCAGAACCAAACAAAAACGGCCCGGAATTCACCGGAGAGGGGTTCAATCAAAACCTGAAAATCGCCTCAGGTGGGACACCGTTCCGCCTCGTTGATCTACAGCCCGGTGATTCATTAGCATTGCGGGAAGACCCCACGGCGGGTTACCTCGAGGTGGACTGTGGCGCATCAGATAGCGCGGATCTGTCTGCGCGTACACTCTGTGGCGTGGGATTACCCGTCGTCTCCGACCTGACAGCCGCTATGCACCATTGGCGCGACTGGTCACCTGCCTGGGCAACGGGATTTCTACGCCTGACACTCGACTCTCCGGACGCAACGCCGCCTAGATTACGAGTGACATTCGCCGACAACCCCTTGGTCACGCGCAATACACCGCGCTTTCTACCCTCCGCCACGTTGCCTCTCACTGCTGAACAACCACAACAGCTGCAGCTCGAGTGGCAGTCAACCGTGCCAAATCCCGTGAACTTGCAGCAATATCAAAAAACACTGCAACGCCTGGAGAGTATTCATTTAACGCTGGACCAGCCCCAGCACCCCCAGCGCTTTCGTCTGTATCGTGTCGAAATCTGCGATCGCGCACTCTAACAAAGGCTGTCGAAAAACATTACAGACAGCAACCTAGTACACCGCCAACATGATATTGACGGATACAGCGAGCCGGAAAGCGGTCAGCCGGTAGGCGCGCGAGCGCAGGACTGGCTGTAGCCAATTCAACCTAAAAACCTCATTTGGGCGCAAAAAAGACGCGTAAGATATTGGTGTGCATGGTGAATCGGAAAAACTCGTGGTCACCTTATTGGTGATG
>JANTGD010000134.1 GCA_024763135.1 Thiotrichales bacterium
GTGGTCACCTTATTGGTGATGAGAGGTTTTTCTGATTTGCCAGGTGCACCAAGAGCTTGCGTGGACTTTTGTGATACAACTGAGGTTTTTAGGTTGATAATCTCTGGGCCACAGCCTATCGTCAGACGCTAAAAGTCTGTCCGAGAGTAAAAACTGAGTAACGACTCCGCGAGTTGTTGACCGGAACCGTAACGACTCAGATTGCCCCTGGAATGTGTCAGATCAAGGCAAGCAACGTGAGTGGTAACTATTCAGCGTGTTTAGAAGCCTAAACAACTATATCTAAACGCCGAGCTGCTGCACTCCAGGATAGGCTGAGTCGTTACAAAACTGATTGGGAATTAACTATGAAAAGCACCTTGCGTCCATGGACCACACTGATCCTACTGAGCATCGCAGTCACGCTCCTCGCTGGCTGCGCCACCACGCGGACGATCGACCCGCAGAGTGAGACACATTACGATGCTTACTATGACTTTTCCGATAAGCAAAAGATTGTCGATACTCTCACGCAGAGTTTGCTCAACGTCCAGCAATTGCCCCCCGCGAGCAGTAAACCGATTCTGATCATCTATCCCATCGCCAATGAGACCTCGGAGCACATCAGTACCTCGGGCATCACCGATGACATCCGCCTGAATCTGATCAAATCCGGAAAATTTCGTTTTATCAACGAAGCGCAACGCCGCAACGTACAAAGAGAAATCGCCTATCAGGCACAAGGCTACGTCAACCCCGCGCAACGGATTCAGGTAGGAAAACAATTGGGCGCGGACTACATTTTGTCAGGCGCATTGCGTTCGATCGAAAAAAAGCAGCCTCGGCAAATTCGTTTGACTAAAAAGAAGCTCGTGTACTACAGCCTCAACCTGGAGCTGACCGACCTCACCACCGGAGAAATCGCCTGGGCCGATAAAGTGGAACTGGCACGCGAATCCACTCAGCCCATTATTGGCTGGTAACCATTGCAATTGCCTCGAACCGGCCACGCTTAATGTTCTTCGGCCCGGTGCGGGCGCACCCGCGTATGCGCTATTTGATTCAGACTCTGCCAATACGTCTGTCGCTACTGCTGAGTCCGTTCATACTCTCAGCCTGTGCTACGCTCGCGCAACCGGATTATCGCAGCCAGTATTTTCGCGGTGATACCGAAGCGGCCATCAGCACGCTGGACAGCCCGGCCTATCAGTCGGGCCGCAATGCGGTGCTCGCCTACATGGAAAAAGGCTCAATTCTGTTCGATCAGGGAGACTATGCGGCGAGCATTGCCACGCTACGCCAGGCAGCCCAACGTATCGAAGCATTGGATTACGTGAGCGTCAGCGATACCGGCAAATCCATGCTAGCCAATGACTGGGCTGCCACCTACAAAGGCGAATATGCGGAACGCCTCTGGGTCCACAGCTACCTGATGATGGATTACCTCTTGCTCGGTCAATTCGAAGATGCCGCTGTCGAAGCGCGCAAGGCACTCCAGGTCATTGAGCAACATCCCAAACCCTTGAATACCGATTGGTTCACGCAGGCGTTGATCGGCCTGAGCTTTGAGGCGGCAGGACAGATCAACGACGCTTATATCGAGTACAAAAAGCTTGCCGAAAAAATGCCTGACCCCAGCGCACTGGCAGCCCCGCTGTATCGCTACGCCGACCTCCTTGGGTTTATTGCCGACGCACAAGAATTTGCCGACCTCCTACCCCCGCAAGATCAGCACAAGCAATCCGCACCGGCAGCCGAGTTAATCGTGTTCGTCGCCTCAGGCCGTATTCCGGTCAAGGCCTCTGGCAGCTTGTTCATCGAGCCAGATGTACGGATCGCTTTTCCGCACTATCTGACGCGAGCCAGCGTAGTGCCAGACATCGAACTCAGTGAAGCAGGGCAACGCCTGACCACAGCCATACTCAGCACCGACCTGGGGAAAGTTGCCGAAGCTTCCCTGGAAGCACGCAGTAAAACATTGATTGCCAAAGCGGCCGCGCGTACAAGCATCAAGCAATCCATCGCCAATAGTGTCAAGGAGCAGCACGAAACCACAGGAGAAATTCTCAGCGCCCTGTTCTGGTTGCTGGAAGAAGCCGATACGCGCAGCTGGCGAACTCTGCCGGAGCGCTTAACGCTGATTCGTGTCCCTTTAACGCCCGGCTCGCATGAAATTGTGGTTACCTTGCCATCCAGCTTGGATACTGAGACGACACACCTCAATGTGACCGTGCCCGATGCGGCCGACCATCATCCAGGTATGCTGATCTTCCGGCGCTTGCGTCTGTAAAAGGGCGTCGCCAAACCTCGCGGAAAATCCGCACAAGGCGCATGCAGCGCCGCTACTTTAAGACACTCGCTGTAAGGGTGACCGCCTGCTACCCTGGGATGCTTTGCGTCCAGGCCACAGGTATCCTATTCTCACTACCAACTAAGAGTATCCATAGAAAAACCACATTCAGTGGGTCTCCAACCGCTCAGGCGCAACGCGTACCGCCGCAGGCATCGGCATGCCGGCACAACACGGTGGATGGGTACTCAGAGACCCGCCCGCAGGGAATGCTCTGCACCAGGCTTTACTATGGTTTGTCTTAGGTCATGCTGCGCCCACTGACCCAAAACGACTGATCCCAGGGGGGTGATCACCCGATGAATCCTCAAAGACGCGCGTTTCTGACACTCTCCATCCTTCTGCTGGGTCTCGTCGTGGCCATAGTGAGCTGGTGGATCTGGGGCCGTACCCAAGCCCTGCCGACAGGCCTGATACAAGCAAACGGCCGTATCGAAGGCGACCGTTACACTGTGGCCAGCAAGCTGCCCGGGCGGGTTGAAACCTTGTTTGCCCGTGAGGGTGACGCGGTGCAAATCGATCAACCCCTGGCACAATTAGACGCCTCCCAGGTCGATGCCCAGGTACAGCAAGCCCACGCAGGCTTGCTGGTGGCACAGGCGCAGCTCAAAGCGCAACAAACCGAACTGGCAACGCTGCGTCGCGAAGTTCCGCTGAAAATCGCCACCGCGCAATCCAATGTGCGACATGCGCAGGCAGCCTTAACCGCAGCGCGTGCGCGAGCCGAACAGGCTGACCGCGATGCTGATCGCGCCCACAGTTTGAGCACTCAGCAAACCATTTCGAAAGCGCAGGTCGAGCAAGCAGAACTCGCAGCGAAAGTGGCCAAAGCCGACGTGCAAACAGCGGTTGCCGCTGTCAATCAGGCTAACAAGCAACTGGATGAAGCCATGCTGGGGCAGCAGCAGATCGACGCTAAAGCCGCATTGGTGAGCGCTGCTACGGCACAAGTGACACAGGCCCAGGCAATCCTCACGCAAACCCGGAGTACTCAGGCGGACACCACCATCAAGGCTCCTGCAGGCGGCATTATCACAGAGCGGATTACCGACGTGGGCGAAGTGGTTGCAGCGGGTGCACCCATCTTCGATATTGTAGATCTGGACCGTCTGTACCTGAAGGTTTACGTACCTGAAAAACAAATCGGACGCCTGCGACTGGCGCTGCCAGCTCAAATCTATACCGATGCCTTTCCACAGCAACCATTTGCCGCCACGGTACGTTATATTGCCTCACGCGCTGAATTCACGCCCAAAGAGGTGCAGACCCCGGATGAGCGCGTAAAGCTGGTGTACGAAGTCCGCCTGTATCTCGATGCCAACCCCGATCATCGGCTCACACCCGGACTGCCGGCCGATGCCATGATCCGCTGGCAGGATGACACACCCTGGATGCCGCCACAGTGGTAGACAGCGATACGGGCTCCTTGGTCGAGGTAAGGAACTTTACAAAACGTTACCGTAAAGCCACCGCCGTCAAAGGCGTGTCTCTGTCGATACGCGCGGGCGAAATTTATGGGTTGATCGGACCTGACGGCGCAGGAAAAAGCAGCCTGATGAAAGCCGTCGCCGGCGTGCTCAGTTTCGAAGGCGGCAGCATCGATGCATTCGGCACGCGCATCGATTCCGAAGCCGCAGCCGAACAGGTTAAGGGTCAGCTCGGTTTTATGCCGCAGGGTCTGGGACTGAATCTATACCCCGAGCTGTCCATCGAAGAAAACATCGACTTTTTTGCCCAGCTGCGCCAAGTACCCCGCAAACGCCTGGCCGAGCGGAAAGCGCGTCTGCTCGCCATGACCCGGCTGGCACCCTTCCGCGAGCGCCGCATGAAACAACTATCAGGCGGCATGAAACAGAAGCTGGGCCTGATCTGTACCCTCATCCACGAACCCCGGCTGGTCATACTCGACGAACCCACTACGGGGGTGGATCCCGTATCCCGACGCGATTTTTGGTCGATTCTCGCGGAACTCTTACGTGAGCGCGGCATCACCGCCTTGATTTCCACTGCTTACATGGATGAGGCTGCACGCTTTCATCGCCTGTCTCTGATGTATGCAGGATCAGTTCTGACAACAGGCGAGCCCGAACAAATCCTCGCCGAAGTACCCGGCAGCATAGTGAGCTTGCAAGCAACCCAGCAAATTGTCGCTTTAAGCCGACTCGAGCAACACTTTCAGCAGGTCGAAGCAGTGGGACGGGAGCTCCGTACATTTGTGCCGGATCTGCCACCAACAGCAGCAGCTGCCAAGGTCAGCGAACTGCTCCAGGGACTCGAATACAGCCAACTGCAAACCTATCCCCCTGAACTTGAAGATGCATTCATCGCACTATTGTATCGTCGCAAACTCGTCCACCCCGCCCAGGCCACTCCCGCAACACCCAACACGCCACAAGCAGCCCAGGGGGAGATACCGGACGACCCGCCCCCAAAGCACGATGGCATTGCAATCGAGGCCCGGGGACTGACCCGTGATTTCGGCCCGTTTCGCGCGGTGGACCAAATTAGTTTCAAAGTCTGTGAAGGTGAAATATTCGGTCTGCTCGGGGCCAATGGCGCAGGCAAAACGACCGCAATCAAAATGCTCACTGGGATCCTGCGCCCAACAGCCGGAGAGGGTCGCGTCGCGGGGGCCGATATGCGGCGCGCGAGCCAAGAGATCAAAGAACGGATCGGCTACATGTCGCAGGCATTCTCTCTGTATCGCGACATGACAGTCATGGAAAACATCAAACTGTACGCACGTATTTATGCCGTGCCTCGCGCCCAATCGCGACAACGCATTGCCTGGGTCATCGAGATGGCCGGTCTGCATGGCGTGGAAAACCGCCTGGCCGGTAGTCTGCCCATGGGGATTCGTCAGCGACTTGCGCTGGGCTGCGCGCTGGTACATCGGCCTGCCGTCCTGTTTCTCGACGAACCCACTTCGGGCGTCGATCCTATTGGGCGGCGCCGCTTTTGGGAGATCTTGGTGCGGCTCGCACGCACCGAGGGCGTGGCGATTCTCGTGACCACCCATTACATGAGCGAGGCCGAGCATTGTGACCATCTGGCGCTCATGTATGCCGGCCGGATCATCGCAGATGCCAGCCCCGCAGACATGAAAGCTGCACTCAAAACCGAAGCCGGTGAATTGCTGGAACTGACCACGGATCAACCGTTGAAAGCCCTCGAAGTGCTCGACCAGGCAGAATTTTCCGGCGTCGCCCTGTTTGGAAAACACATTCACCTGCTGGCACCGGATCCGCAACAGGCGCGTGAGCACATAACCCAATTATTGGCTGCCAAGGACATTCAACTGCTCGATATGCAAATCCGGGTACCCAGCCTGGAAGACGTATTTGTGTATCGCATTTTGTCTCAGGAACGCGCGGAGGCGGCCGCATGAACATACAACGCGCTTGGGCCGTCGCGTGGAAGGAAACGCGCGAGATACTGCGCGACCGTTTGTTTCTGGCCATGGCCTTTGTGGTACCCACCATGATTCTTGTGGTACTGAGCTATGGGCTCTCTTTCGACGTGGAAAACATCCCTTTCGCTGTGGTCGATTATGATCGCAGCACGCTCAGTCGCGAGTATTTACACCGGTTCAGCGATTCCCGCTATTTCGATTTCCAAGGCGAAGCCCGCGATGTCCGTACGCTGGAAACCCTTCTGGCCAAGGGCAAAATCCGTTTCGCCATTATCATCCCCCCCAGGTTTCAGCGACGCCTGCTGGCAGACCGGAACATCGCTGTACAAAGTCTCATCGATGGCGTGTTTCCGTATCGCACCCAAGTCAGCAAAGGCTATATCGCTGCCATCAATGCCAATTTCAATGCAGATCTGATCAATGGATATCTGGTCGATAAATTTGGCTTGCGTCCGGATCAGGCGCGCGCAGCCATCCAACCGGTGCAACTCGCTACGCGCTATCTTTACAATCAGGCCATTCGCAGTGGCTGGTCCCTGAGTTCCGGACTAATTATGCTGGTTTTAATGGTCTCACCCCCGTTTCTCACTGCACTTGGTGTGGTGCGGGAACGCGAAAACGGCTCGATTTATAATATCTACGCCTCTACGGTGACGCGTGGTGAGTTCTTGCTGGGTAAACTACTGCCCTACATTGGCATCTCCGCCATCAATGTGTTGATCGTCTGGCTGCTCGCCGTCTATCTCTTTGGCGCCCCCTTCAAAGGCCAGCCCTTATTCTTTTTTTTCGCCTCGATCATCTATGTCATCTGTACTGCGGGCATTGGATTGCTCGTGTCCCTCATTGTGCGCACCCAGGCCGCAGCGGCCTTGTTGACCATGGTCATCGCCTTTATTCCGGCCATGCTCTACTCAGGGCTCTTGGTACCCATTGAATCCATGAGCCAGGAAACCCAGATCGAAGCGCATTTATTTCCCGCACTTTATTACCTGCGTATCGTCTGGGGCAGTTTTTTAAAAGGCTTAGGGTGGTCAGTGTTGTGGGTCGATGTCCTGGCACTGGCGGTTTATGCCGTGCTGCTATGGACCATTGGGTTTATCAGTTTTCGTAAAAGGCCGCGCCAATGAACGGGGTGCTACTGTGGCTGCAACGCGTCGGCGCGCTGGCACTCAAAGAACTCAAGCAACTATCGCGTGATCCGGTATTGATCGTGGTTATCGCATACTTTTTTACTGCTGATATATATATCGCAGGCATCGGCATCAAGATGGATCTGAGCAACGCCTCGATCGCCGTGCTCGATCACGATCATAGCGCCACCTCACGAGAGCTGGTCTATCGATTTCAAGCACCCTATTTCAGCCTCCAAGGCGAACTCGAAAGTGACGCCCAAGCACTGGCCATGCTCGACCGGGGCGAAGTGCTAGCCGTGCTCGATATTCCACCGGACTTCGAGCGCGACTTACGGCGCGGCAGAAACGTGACGCTGCAGATGCAAATCGACGCGAGCAACGCCACGCTCGGCATTCTCGCCACCACCTATGCCGGTCAGATCGTCACCCGTTTCGGCGAAGATATGGCGCTGGAAAGCCTGAAGAATATCGACCTCCAACGCGTCCCCGTAGTGATCGATGCGCATCGGGTGTATTACAACCCCAACCAGCAGGATGCCTGGTTCATGTCAATCTCTGAAATGCTCACGGTCATCACCATGTTATCGCTTATGCTCCCGGCAGCCGCCGCCGTACGGGAAAAAGAACGCGGTACAATTGAGCAGTTGCTGGTATCCCCACTGAGTTCCTCGCAAATCCTGCTTTCCAAAGTGCTCGCAATGGGTTTGGTGGTGCTTCTGGGCACAGCGGTTGCATTATTTCTAATTATCGAACCCGCTTTCCATGTACCGATCAAAGGCGATATAGCGTTGTTTTTCCTGGTGACCGCACTCTACGTATTCGCGAATTGCGGCCTCGGCCTGTTCATCGCGACCATCAGCCGCAACCTGGGCCAGGTCGTCATGCTCGTCATCCTCATTATGATGCCGCTGCTCCTGCTCTCCGGGGCATGGACACCACCAGAAGCTATGCCCGACTTTTTACGCAACGCCATGCACCTTTCCCCGCTGTTCTACTACACCACCCTGAGCTACGCGATTTTGCTCAAAGGCGCCGGTACTGCAATCCTCTGGTGGGAAATGCTGCAGCTGACCCTGTTGGGATTAATCGTATTCAGTTTTGGCGTATGGCGGTTTCGGCGTCAGTTTGGGTAGCACGCGCATCAAGGCGCAGTGCGCAGGTAAAGGCAGCGTCCTTGGCAAGCACTGGAACATCGAGGCGCGGCATCACAGAAGCGCCCGAAGGGGCTAGGCCGTACTTTGTCCCCAATGCCGGACAGGCCGGCTGCGGGTAAATGGGTGCATTACCTATCGAAGAATCCGGCTATTGCTGACGAAATCGAGTGAGTTGGCGGCAATCATGAGAGGGGTCACCGTGTCTGGCCAGGCCAGACAATCGCACCGCGGCCAAGTACCAGGGATTGGTCTATAATCCTCTAACAGGTTGTTGAAAAACGCTAAGCTGGCACGATCCAGCGTGAATTGTGGCTCAAAATGCTCATTTACTGCGTGTAAACTGCGCTTTTTCTCCAGATTTTGCCTTGCCTCGCACTCACCTGAGAGTTTTCCAACAGCCTGCTAGTACACCGCCAAGCCCAAACTGTCTGTATCAGTGAGTCATCAAGGGGTTAGATGTGGTTTTTTTATGAATCATAGTGGTCCTATGGTGATTAAAAACAAGGCTACAGATGACTCCTTGATGGCTCACCCGAAGGGCGCAAACCCACGCGTCCAGCA
>JANTGD010000135.1 GCA_024763135.1 Thiotrichales bacterium
GGAACAACCATGGCTTCGCAACAATGCCTTGTTCTGAACGCGTGGGTTTGCGCTGATATAGACAGTTTGAACTTGTCGGTGTACTAGTACATCGTCTAGCTTATCATGACGGACTAAGTGCTTTTGTGATGCTGCGCATCAAGACGCACCGTGCAGGAAATGGCAGCGTCCTTGGCAAGCACTGCAACACACCCCGGCGCGGATTCACAGAAGCGCGCAAAGGGTTGCCCTGTCTGCATCCTTGGCGGTGTTGTACTGCTTGGCAAGGAAACAACCA
Source organism: Thiotrichales bacterium (assembly GCA_024763135.1). Classification (GTDB taxonomy): domain Bacteria; phylum Pseudomonadota; class Gammaproteobacteria; order UWMA-0217; family UWMA-0217; genus JANTGD01. Next base: position 278 of record JANTGD010000135.1, read on the forward strand.
TTCCCTGCGAAGTGCGCCTACCCAGGAATCCAGACAGAACAATGGTGTCCGTCATTTTACGCTAGACGATGTACTGGGAGCACTTAGTAAAGAAAATTGAACATCTTTCGCCGGTATTGTTCTACCAAGGGATCCTCGCCTCGCAGATCGAAAAGCTTCAGCAAAGTTTTGCGCGCCGCATCGTCCCGAAACTTGCGATCCTTTTTCATCACGGTCAGCAGATTATCCATTGCAGATTCATATTCTCCCGCTACCACCTGGCGAATGGCTAATGCATAACGAGCGTCCAGATCATCTGGATTCTGCTCAACTGCTGCTTCGAGCGCTTCCATTGGCGGCACTGACTCAGCCTCGCGCGCAAATTCGATGGATGCCAGCAAACCAGCGACATCCGCTGCACGACGATCATCGTAACTGAGATCGTTGAGCAGGGCTTCGGCACGATCTGCATGGCCGGTCTGAATCAACAGTTTGGCCAATTCCACGACCACAGGCTTGTAGCCAGGGTCGGTCTCGTTTGCTTTCTCTAGCGTTGCCAGCGCTTCGTTCAAATTGCCATCCGCCAAATCCGATCGCGCAGCGGCCAGTAGAAGATCTGCTTCGCGATCAATATGCCGATCCAGAAAGTCACGAATTTGTCCTTCCGGTAGCGCACCCATAAATTCATCGACCACGGCACCATCTTTGAAGAGCTTGACTGTGGGTAGACTGCGCACACCAAACTGCGTCGCAAGTGATTGATTTTCGTCTGAATTCACCTTGGCTAATACGAATTTCCCCTGATATTCATCGGCCAGCTTTGCGAGAATTGGCATTAGCATCTGGCAGGGGTTACACCACGCAGCCCAAAAATCCACGAGCACTGGATGGCGCATGGAGCCTTCGATAACGACTTCGTTGAAATTGCTTTGGTTGACTTCAATGACGAACGGAGATTCAGCCATAATTATTCTTCCTGTTGTGTAACCATCGACGATCGAATGTGGGGCTTGCGCGGCGGAAATCAAGCCTCTCAAACCCTCTACCGTCGGAACGTCTGGCAACTATGGGTAAGCGCGCTGAACACGGCATTGCTGCGATGCACCTCAGCAACAGCATGGCGAAGTAGCCATCCGACCTGTAAACTTCCTCCGTCCCCGCGACAAGAGGCGCTCGCAAAACCTCGCAAAACACCCGCGTGCCCGGCGCACACAGCGCCGCAACCACGCCCTATCCAATTGGTAGAGGCTCAGGAGCGAGCAGCGCACAACGCAGCCATCGGGCTACGCAGCAGTTTGGCGATCGCCTCGTCAAGGTGGGGGAAAGCAACGCGACATACTCGCATCAATTTTTCACAATCCAACAATTCAGACCCTCATTGCCAGGGATGTCAATGCTCTTAAACGCCAGCATTGTGCAGCCAGGCAGGCATGTTATGAAACCTAACCAACAACCAATATTCCAATGAAAAAGTACCGCAACTTCTCACTCGGCATCGCGCTTATGTCACTCTCCTCTCCAGCCAGTTTCGCCGCATCCGGACAATTGCTGCCAGAACTGGTCAATGTCTTCGACTATGACTATGCGGAGGTGAGCTTGGCCAGTTTCGATCACGGCGATTCCGGCATTGTCATTGGTGGCTCTGCCGATCTGCAACCGAATATTAACGTCATCGGCAATTTTGCTACCGCGTCAGACTATCTGCACATTGATCTGAGCTTGGGCTATCACTTCGAATGGGCCAGTGTCTCCAAAACTGATGTGCAGTTTTTTGCAGGGGTCGAGCGTGATGAATACGATGTGGGGGCAGGAACCAAAGACGATTCAGATTCCGGTCTGTTTCTGGGTGGTGGGTTGAGAGCCAGCGCCACGCCGGTCCTCGAACTGACGGGGCAGGCCGCCTATCACACGCTGAATTCGGGAGACTTCTCCTTACTCGGGGGGCTGCGCCTGCAACTCAATCAGCAACTCGATTTGAAAATGGACTATACCGTCAGCGACAACGATGTTTTCACCATTGGCTTACGTTACTACTACTGACACGCGCCCGCTCAACATGTGAGCCGTTGCCCCAGCAAGCGCACGATAATGCCCGACAGCCGCAAAAGACGCTGTCGCATCGCCCGATGGCGGCGCGGCTGGTGGCGATCTATTTAATTGGTTTTGTCAATGTGTTGCGTTCGCCTTGCGCTTAGGCTTCTCGTCACGTTTACATCAGGCACCAATGGATCAAGGGTGACACAAGCAGCAGACACTGCTGTAGCCATGCATGTAAAGCCTAATGCCGCGAGGCCCATGGTTAATGCACAGGCTGGAGCTTACTAAGACAATCCCCATCCCTGCGCGGCGATGGACTCAGGGGGCAGAGGTGGAGTTTTCCAATGCCTGCATTTGCGCTTTGAGCGCTTCAATCTGACGCGCAATCTCTTCGGTAGACAGGCCTTTAGCATCCACCTGCTCTTCGAGGTCTCGCACCTTCTTCTGCAACGCTTCATTTTCGGCCTGCTGCTCATCGAGTGCACGCTGCAGATCATCCCGAGATGCGTTGTCATCCCACTGGCCGGCTTTCGACGGTGTTTGCTGGGGCATGGTTTCTGAATTCATCGGGGCATTGGCCTGTGTTGATGTCGATGGCGCAGCCGCAGGTTGCACGTCCGTTGTGGTGACTTCGACTTCTTCTGCCGCTGGGAGGCTGTTGTTAATCAGACCTGCAATGCCTGTTTCTTCAGCGGCAAACCCCATGCTGCTGATCAAAAGGCCACATAGCAAGCCGAATTTGGTGAGCTGTTGATTCATAATTTTATGCTTCCTAGTTTATATTAAGGACTGTTCTAACCGTTACCTTGCCACCCGATTGTCGTAACCGGGGGCTTCCAGTAGCCCCCATGATTACCCGATAGACAGTGGCTCTCAAACTCCATCCACGTTTACGCCACTTGGCAAGGACCCGGGCCACTGCCGGCGAGCTGCGCGTTGACCACAGACCTCTCGATCGAATCGCGCCACCCCTATTGCTGCACCTGTATCTCAGTATAACCCTGCGGAAACTCAAATAATTCCGGGGAGACCGATTGGGTTTCAAAGTCGACGATTTCGCGCACCAGACCTTGGTAGTCCCACTCCCTTAGCGGAAATCCTGCATCGAGATACCGATCGGGAAAAAACACAATATTAGCAAGCATACAGGGGTCACGCATTTCTTTGGGAGTCCGCTTGAGCAACAAACGCTGCTGCGCTGCCAAGGTTTGCAGGTATTCGCGCACTGCCGCAACAACCTCGGGCAACATACCCGGAACAGAAATGGCCTCTTTACACGTTTTTTCGCCCACCATCACAGTCTTGTGGATTGGCCGCGTATTCCCGTAGCTGGGCATCCCGGCAGTGGATTGCTCTCGCACCAGGATTTGCGGCGGTGGCTGCTCGGTCGATTTTTGCTGGGACTGCGCGTAGGGCGTCATGACCAGAATACTTTGATCCATACCGTTTGAACTGTGGATCGTCTTTGCTTTCCGATCGAACAGCAGGAAATCGTCCTGATCCACACCGCTATCGATGCGGAGATAATGGTGTGTGACAATCATGCGCACCGGATAAGGATCGATGCCTGGCTCCTGCTCTTGAAAATAAACGATAGTTGCTGGAATCAGATCGCTCTGAGTTGAATTTTTTCCGCAGGCAGGCAGGCCTAAAGCCAACAAAACGAGCAATGTCGCACGCACCCAACTGTTGCTTATAAAGCGTTTCAATAGACTCTCTCTATCCACCTGACACCAATACCAATGCTACTGAGCGATTGCTCTCTTGCGTGGTCCCGGTTGCTTTCACTGCTTTGTTTCTCCGACAAGCAAAAAAGTATTTCATTGAAATCCTGCTATCATCAAGGCGTCTGGCAGGCTTCGAACTGCTCCAGTTCACTAGAAGAAAATCCCGCCATCAATCGCGCTGCATAATTAAAGGGCCCCCGCACCCTGCCGGGGAGATAATAATCGGTCAAACGCTTGAATTCTATTTCTGCATCTAGCTCCCGCTGTCTACAGAGCCAACGAAACCAATGATCTCCGGCTGCCACATGTCCGACTTCATCGGCAAGTATACGCTGAAGTATTTTCGCCCCCTCGTTATCTCCCACCCGCTCGAGTCGCTCGATCATGGGTGGTGTCACATCCAATCCACGCGCCTCAAATACCCGCGGAATCAATGCCATCCGCAGCAATACATCCCCCTCTGTACGTACTGCCATATCCCATAACCCATTGTGCGCGGGAAAATCTCCGTATCGGTAGCCAAGGGACTGCAGATGCGTAACCAACAGACGATGATGTAACGCCTCCTCCAGCGCGATAATCAACCAGTCAGTGTAGTACTGCCCCGGCATTCCGGAGAAGCGATACACCGCATCAAGCGCCAGATTGATTGCGTTGAACTCAATATGCGCCAATGCATGCATAAAGGCCGCATGCCCGACGCGCGTGTGGAGTGAACGTTGCTCGAGTTCGCGCGCCTTGACCAACACGGGCTGCCGGGGCCGCCCCGGCTCAGCCACCCGTACGCAGGGTTTCGCAGCCTCGGACGCCAATTCGCCCGTTAACCAGCGACGGAGAAGATCCAGCGCCAGCTGCTCTTTGCGGTCTGCGCGTGTGGCCATCAATGCGGTGTATGCAAGTGCCTGCACACTCCCCCTGGCAGTGGTATGTTCAACCATAGCGACCTCCGAGGCACGCCGGAACGAAACGCAATTTATTCCTTTTCAGGCTGCGCATTCTGAGCATTAACATTGGTGATTGACCCACCGCCCAGCCTATCCCCGTTTAAAAATTGAAACCGACGCCAACATAGAGGCTATCGTGCGCGAAGTCCATATCCAGAAGTGTCGGCACTTGATAATTAACACCAATGAGTTCCACCATTGTTTTGTCATAATCCCAACGACTTGCTTGATAACCCAATACTATAAAACTCTGGTTCAGCCAGCTTGCCTCGGAAAAAACGCGTGATGGTAACCAACGCGCTGCCAGCGACCAACTCCGATAACGACCATCGATTCCAACCCCTGACCCCAGCGCCGTATTGTCGAGTTGCGCCGTTTGGTAGCCCATCACTAAACTGTAATTGATGGCAAGAGCGGCAGCGGGTCGCCATTCACCAGCCAGCGCAGGACCGATCTTGTAGCTGCGCAACTCGGTGGAAAAGCGCTCCAGCAAATTAAAAAATAGATTGGCATCACTGCGCATATTACGAGTTTTCATAAAAGGAAAAGTCAGCCCGGTATTAATCCCCACATCAAAATAACCGCTGGATTTATCCACGGCCCGATAGCTTAACGACGCATCCAGGTTGACGCCATGTATGCGGTAATCAGCGGGTACTGGCACAAACTGCGCTGCCACGTCATCAATCGACTGCCCCAAAAAAGGAATGTCTGTTTGTACGCCTTGAGATGCAAAATCGGTTACCTGATTCATATACTCCGAATCGAAGTAGTCCAGACGCATGGCCAATGCAAGCGGTGTATTCGGGATACGCAAGGGCGACTGAGCCAGACTCAGCGTAGTGACATCCAATGAGAAATCTGCCGACATTAAGCCCTGTAGTGACGCGCCTACCGCAAAATCTCCTCGCCCCAAACGCAGCTCCAGTGCCTGTGCAGAAACAGAATAAAAAGCTAGCGTCATGGCCAGACAATTGACCAACCCAATACGATGAAATAGCGCTGCCATAAATTAAGTGACCTCCAAGTCAGCATTTTTTAATGTAGACACCGACACTGACTAAGACAATCGATACCGATTGCTCGACTATTCAGCGCGCATCCCCAGCAATGGTCTTTTGTTCAAACCAACAGTACGGCGATTGAAGTATTCAGCCGGACTCCACCGCGCGGTGTCCGAGCAACCAATAGACACCCCCTAACACCAACAATGCAAAAGATAGTGCAAACAGTTTGATTGGCTCAGTCGCACCCAAATCTACGATGATAAACTTTCTTGCCAACGCAAGTAAGGCGATTAGAATAACTGCGCGCGCCTGAACGATATGCGAGTTTCGCTCTAAGACCTTGAGGATGGAATGTTTGAACTCCATTGCAATCAACAATGTCATGATCATACCAAAAATTGCTTGAAAAACCTTATGATCCAGTGGATTTAAAGCGCTCAGGATCAACAGGTTCAGCACTTCGCGCACCAATTGAATTAATGCGAACAAGACAACGATACTGATGACAATACTCACTATGAGTACAACAATATGCTCAAACCGCTCATACAGCGTCATCACCGGCCAATACTCCGGGATGGCCTTTGGGCGTTCGTTTCGGTTGCTCAGATTTTGAGTTGTTTTTGGGCTCTTTTTTTCCACTGACATGCTCCTTTCTTGTTATTGTACAAAGGCAATCCACCGTACAGAGTAGCTGGTCAGCTACTTCAGTTTTTGATTATCCTAAAAACCTCAGTTGGGCGCAAAAAAGACGCGTAAGATATTGGTGTGGATGGTGAATCGGAAAAACTCGTGGTCACCTTATTAGTGATGAGAGGTTTTTCTGATTTGCCAGGTGCACCAAGAGCTTGCGTGGACTTTTGTGATCCAACTGAGGTTTTTAGGATTATCCGCAGAGTAGCTTACTGAGGCATAAGGTTGGTTTGTCTTAGTAAGCTCCACTTCTGTTTCTTTAATCAACAGGGGGCGCTAGTCAATACCGTCATCAAAATGCCTAAGATGATAAGGATAAACTCCTGAACGAACAGCAACTGATCTGCAGCTTTATAGTTATACCGCAGCAGTCTATAGGCTTCCAAGATGATCACCGCTGTTATTAAGGAAGCTCTGATCAATTCGTAACACGGCATCTTGCGGCGCAAAATCGCCCACTTCTGCGTTACGGATCTTCGCAATAGCCAGCTATGACGCGCGATCCGCGCCTTGAACTGGACGATTTTTCACCACAATCTGCTCGCGCAAGAATTAATCAGAGCTCCCTTAACCCCATCACAGCAACCCCTAAATACTCCGTAACGCCAATACGGCGGCCCTTCACTGGCGTCCCATTTGCTTGGGCACACATTCATGGCTGATCATGAGATTTTACACTTTATGTCATTGAAGTGACAGAAAGTCACCCACGCCAATCACTATCCTTTCACACCGTTGCAGAGGCTTACTGACTACCCAGTTTGGGCCGGCAGACTGCCGAACTAACAAAAGATGTCGTAAATCCGCTGCGCAGCCCGAATGCTGAACTGCGCACTACTTGCGGTGTTTTGGAACACCGTCGAACTGTGGCGAGGAACAAAATGCACTTTGTAGTGTTATGGCTGCCAGAATCGTTCTAGCGCGTGCATCTCTAAGCTCGCCGGAACTCGCCTCTTGTGGTCAGCGCCATTTACCACCAAATCGCCTGGCCAAGATATCAACCGAGACAAACCAATATTAGCTTATGAGGATTGAAACCATGAATGCAGGAAATGAAAAACTCAATACAGTTTTGGCCGAACTCGCACCTATTGTTTTACCCCCCGCAGACTATCCGCCTGCAACGATTGTGCGTGATACTCCGCGCGAGGAACTTAACGCGCGCATTCAAAAAAATGCGGAAAAAGTAGGCATGGAGCTGACAGCAGCGCATTGGGAGGTCATAAACTTCCTTTTCGACTTTTACGTCAATTGCTGCGAGGCCGAAGATCCACGCTATCTCAACCAGGCCACGTACTGGAAATACGTTGATTGTCTTTACGACGACACCTGTGAAAATCCTCTGGAATCGAAAGACACGAAGGACTGCCCCTATGGGAAGCTCAGCGCGCATGAGGCAACCAATGCTTATCGGGTATATCGAATTTTGCTCAAAGCTTTTGAAAAACAAGGCGGCAAAAAATACCTATATGAGCTGTTTCCATATGGCCCGATATTTACCATTCATTTACTCGCCCAATTGCCCAGACTACGCCATGACGTAGACCCTCATTTTGGTACTGCGTATTAAAATGCTACGAGGGCAATGAAATAAAAAAGCGAACCTCGGTGAGGACAAACCAAAAAAGAGATCAGCAATACTCAGCTATACAAGATGATCGGAATACTGGCTTCACGATTGATACATGCGATAAAGCAGGAACTCGGACTATCGCATGCAAATTCACGGTTGACTGACTAAGCGTACAACTGACCGTAGTCAGCGCTTATTCACTTTACTGTGTCTATAACCACAGCGTTATTTAACCTAGATTCCGAAGTTGGATCACGAAAGTCCACGCAAGCCCTTGGCGCACCTGGCAAACCAGAAAAACCTCTCATCACCAATAAGGTGACCACGAGTTTTTCTGATTCA
>JANTGD010000136.1 GCA_024763135.1 Thiotrichales bacterium
GCTCGACATGGAACAACCATGGCTTCGCAACAATGCCTTGTTCTGAACGCGTGGGTTTGCGCTGATATAGACAGTTTGAACTTGTCGGTGTACTAGGCGGGCAGAGCTGTCCGCGAGTAGCCAGCCGTGAAACTGCCGCGAGCAGATAAGGCCTCAACAGTTCCGCGTCCGTTCATCACTGAATAAAAACCATGTTACGTGTAATTTTCTGGGGGCGTGTCCGAGAATAGGGGCGTAGCAAGGGAAGCCGATTGGTGTTCATGTGAGGCGAATCGTTCCTCCTGTTCAACGAAGATGAGTGGAAAAATGAGCCAAAAGGGCTTTCCCGCAGTCGCTCATCTATTCTTGGGCAGGTTCCTGGGATGTGATGCTCGGTTAAATGTCGGCGTAGATGGTACATAACAAGGTAAGCAACAACTCAGGATAAAAAGACCACCCATGGTAAGGGTGGGCAGATGGTATACAGTTCGACTCAGCCGAAATTTGTCGGCCGTTTTACGAATTCCAAAGTGTGCGCATAATAAATCGGTATGCAACAGCATGCGTCATCATGTTGTCCGATTGCATTTCTTATATCGATATCCTGATCGTCGCTAAATTGCATGCAAATGCTATCAAAAGAAATTTCGCAGCGATCCGTTGTTATTCCCCCTGTTCGAGATCATCGGAAATAAATCTGCACGCAACATTAAAATTTTTGCGATTGCGACTGAATTTTTTTCTTATGCCACTGTCGCATAGAGTAACTGCTTTGACTCCAGTAGGGTGTCGCAAACGTTGCGAGCAACCTGAGTGCTAGGCACATGCAGTGGAGTGAGCTTCCTTAACTAGCTTGCCCACGGGAGCGACCAGCGCGGCGCAGTCATTTGGCTACACAACAGTTCTTCGACTGCCTTCCCAAAGCCTGGCGCTGGCCATGATACGAAGTGTAACTTGGGATTGGTCGTTGAGCATCAAGCCGTTTTGTATGGTTGTGTCGTAGAACCAATTGTTTAGAAGTCTGCTTGAGAAAATAGAAGACGTCGACAGGGCCGATTTTAGTCGTCTTTTTCCTTGATTTGTGGGGCATGGCTGTGAGCCTGGCAATAAATAGAGCATGTTCAGCGTGTTCGTCCTGCATTGGACTATGGCGCGTCAGCACATCGTAGCTGAACACGGTCTGTGTTGCTGTAGGGGTAATACTATGGATTGTCTTAGTAAATCAAAGGGACGGTCTAATTCAATGTTTTTTGAATAGGTAATCTTTTTTCGGGTCGTCTCCTGGGTTGATCAAGAGCGTTGGGGCGCTTGCCAATGAAAGGTTCCATCCAAAGCGCAGTGTTGTTTAGCCTAATTGGATGGTTTTTTTTACAGTAGCAAAGTGGATAGAGTGAAAGTCGAGGTTTGAATGTATCCTTATCGCACGAGTAATAATCATCATAGTCGAGAACAAAAATCTGATAATTCTTTTAGAAATGGCGCCCCTTCGGCTCGCACGAAGCCCAAAAAAGATCACGCCTCGAGCTACTATGTGTACGGTAAAAGCGCAGCCATTGAGTTTGTATGTGATGAAACTAAAAAACAGCGTATCAATACGATTACCATGCACGCCGCTTCCTCGAAAAGCGATGAGGAACGGGGCTACGATTGGGACAATAAGACTATTGTGCAGTTACCACGTAGCGAACTGTTGTCTGTGACGGCAATTTTACTCGGTCTTACCGATCGAGGGGAGTTCAACCAGACTGGGTTACATGCGTCAAAGAGTTTTACCGTCGAATTCCAAAATGAAAAAGTTTTTTTCATGGTAATGGAGCGGGGTAAGCCGATTCGTGCGGTTGGCTTGTCCCCCGAGGATACCTACCAAGTAGTAGGGCTTTTTCTCAAGCAGCTCAAACAAAATAGTCCGTGGTTTACGATCAATGAGATCATCGATTTGATCGAGATGACCGTTGTGCGCATGAAAGCAGCGCGCGACGAACGGGTGAGTGCACAAAAACAGCTTGACGATGATACCGACGCAGAATTGCCAGACTATGCTGAAGACGAAGAGTTGGCAGAAGAAGCGTTTGAACCAAATTTCAACTTCTGACAACTCGTCAGCCTTAACCCGATCACTGTGTGCAGCCACTGCAATGGTTGCACGGCCGGATGACGAGTAAGACAATCTGTAACGACTCAGATTAACCTTCAAATGCGCCGGCTCTGCATTAAAAATTGGTCATTTGGACATCTAAATTCACATTTTTCGCCTTGCTCTGGCGCATTTCAGGGGTAACCTGAGTTGTTACCATTAAACAGAACGATGTACTCGCCATCCTAAAGTCTCATTCAGCGAGTCTCCCCGGGCGCTTAGACACAAGGCGCGTCGGCGCAGGCATAGCCGTGCTATGTCAAGCTGGTGGAACACCCCGGATGTGTACCTATGCATCTGCTGCGGGGAGCGCGCCAGAGGTGACTGCGCGGTGTTGCGTCTCTTGGCATGAGCCAGAGCCATTGCCGGCAAGCCGCGCCTTAATCTGAAACTTCCGGGGCGCGCTGTTGGGGCGCTGCCTACCGAATGTGTTACCAGCCCTTTTACCGCGTTGCTAAGCCGTTTGAAATATTACGCAAGGGAGCGCGTGCTCAGGGAATACGTGAAATCATAGCGCAGCCATGTTAAATTGGCCGGCTTTTGATGCAGAACCTAGCGCTCTGTATGAGGCTTAAGGAAGCTCTGATTAATTCAGGCGTGAGCAGATTGTGATGAAAAATCGTCCAGTTCAAGACGCGGGTCGCAGGTAATAGCTGGCTATTGCGTAGATCCGCCACGCAGAAGTGGGCGATTTTGCGCCGCAAGATGCCGTGTTTCGAATTGATCCGCGCTTCATTTACTATGGATTCTATGAGTAAAACGAGCGTCGTCTCGTGGTGTCTCAGGGTTTGTTACTGTTGAGCTTGATCGGCTCTTAGCTTAGATCAAGGTATTTGCGCGCATCATGACGGAGCATTAGTAGTGTGCGACCGAGTGAGCGCAAAATCTTACGTGGCAGCGGAGTACAAGACCAGCGCATAGCGTGGTGACTTAAGCTTTTTATCAATGTCTCCACACCGTGTTGGGGGTATTTTGAGCATGGATTCTGTGGGCAGGCTAAAGGAGTGTTCCAATAGCGCTCGAAGGATTCTAGAACTATCCGAGAATGCCGGCGTTGCAGCGCTAATTTGGCGTCTTAAAGATGGTTTTAAATGGGTGCGTGGCGGTTGGTTTATCGCCAACAATGTGTAGTAACGACTGATTGGGTGAATTGACTGGCGAGCGGGTGGCGTATGACCTGCGCGGTGGAGTCGATTCGTAATCCAATTTCTGCCAATTGATTTTATCCTGACTGTAGGAGATCCTCTTGTGGAATTGACCGGTGCCGAGATCTTTGTTCGTTGTTTACAGGACGAAGGCGTTGAGACTATCTTTGGCTATCCAGGCGGAGCTGTATTGCATATCTATGATGCACTGTACAAGCAAAACGAGATTGCGCATGTGCTGGTGCGGCATGAACAAGGCGCAGTCCACGCAGCGGAAGGTTATGCCAAATCGACGAACCGTACAGGGGTTGCGTTAGTCACCTCTGGACCCGGTGCGACCAATGCCGTCACCGGCATTGCTGATGCGTACATGGACTCTGTTCCCCTGGTGGTATTTACTGGTCAGGTCCCTACTGCGCTCATTGGCAATGATGCTTTTCAGGAAGTGGATACAGTGGGGATCACGCGTCCTTGCGTAAAGCACAACTTTTTGGTCAAGGATGTCAAAGATTTGGCAATGACCATTAAAAAAGCATTCTACATTGCATCGACGGGGCGGCCGGGACCGGTTGTGGTGGATATTCCCAAGGATGTGACGGCGGATAAAGCTGAGTATTTCTATCCGGATACAGTCGAGTTGCGTTCCTATCGCCCCACGCGCAGTGGGCATTTGCGGCAGATTCGTCGTGCCGTAGATTTGCTTCTGGGTGCACGAAAACCGGTCATGTACACTGGCGGTGGTGTGGTGCTGGGTAATGGCGCCAGCGCGCTCTATGAATTGACCAAGCGATTGAATTTCCCCATCACCAATACGCTGATGGGGCTTGGCGGTTTTCCCGCGACGGACCCGCAATTTCTCGGCATGTTGGGTATGCATGGCACCTACGAAGCCAATATGGCAATGCATTATGCTGATCTTGTCATCGCTATTGGGGCGCGTTTTGATGATCGGGTCACGGGAAATATCGAAAAATTCTGTCCCGATGCGAAAATCATACATGTGGATGTCGATCCCGCTTCGATTTCGAAAAATGTCAAAGTGGATGTTCCCATTGTGGGTATGGTGGAACCCGTATTGCAGTCTTTGCTGACGGAATTGGAAGAGCGCGATGAACAGCCAGACGCTGAAGCCCTTAAGGAGTGGTGGGCACGCATCGAGGATTGGCGCGCCCATGATTGTTTGCATTATGAACATAACGATGAGGTGATCAAACCGCAGTTTGTGGTTGAAACCTTATATCAGGTGACTGCAGGCGATGCCTACATTACTTCGGACGTGGGGCAGCATCAGATGTTTGCCGCACAGTTCTATAAGTTCGACAAACCACTGCGCTGGATCAATTCTGGAGGGCTGGGCACGATGGGTTTTGGTCTTCCCTCGGCCATGGGCGTACAGTTTGCGCATCCTCAGGATACGGTGGCATGTATTACCGGCGAAGGCAGTATTCAGATGAATATTCAAGAGTTGGCGACCTGTCGCCAGTACGGTCTGCCAATCAAAGTAGTGAACCTGAACAACCGGTTTCTTGGCATGGTGCGGCAGTGGCAGGAATTTTTCTATTCCGGCCGGTATGCGATGTCTTACATGGACTCATTGCCGGATTTCGTCAAACTCGCTGAGGCGTATGGGCACGTGGGTATGCGTATTGAAAAACCGGGCGATGTGGAACCCGCATTGCGAGAAGCTTTCGCCATGAAAGATCGGTTGGTCTTCATGGACTTTCTGACAGACCAGCAGGAAAATGTCTATCCAATGATACCTGCGGGTGCCGGTCAGAACGAGATGATTCTTGTCTAATGCGTGGTAAGGAGAATACATCGATGCGTCATATTATTTCTATCCTGATGGAGAATGAAGCAGGTGCTCTGTCGCGCGTGGCGGGACTGTTCTCGGCGCGGGGTTACAATATTGAATCGCTCTCGGTTGCGCCCACAGATGATCCGAGTCTGTCTAGGATGACCCTGGTTACGCGCGGTTCTCAGGAGATCGTCGAGCAGATCACTAAACAACTCAATAAACTCATCGATGTGGTGAAACTTCTGGATTTGACTGAACACAAGCACATCGAACGCGGCATGGTGCTCGTCAAAGTCCAGGCAGATAACAGCAACCGTGACCACATCAAGCATATGTCTGATATATTTCGCGCGCAGATCATCGATGTGACGCGCACGGCTTACACGATCGAATTGACAGGTACGGGCCAGAAGTTGGATGCGTTTTTGGATGCATTGAGCCCGGTACCAATTATCGAAGTGGTGCGTTCCGGATCTATGGGCATCGCATCGGGCGAAGTTTCGTTGAAAATTTAAACAACAACTTTCCTTAGAGACTATCAATCATGATGAATATCTACTATGACAAAGATGCTGATCTCAGCATTATCAAGTCCAAAAAGGTCACCATAGTTGGCTATGGGTCGCAGGGGCACGCACACGCCAACAACCTCAAGGATTCAGGTGTGGAGGTGACTGTGGCCCTGCGCGAGGGTTCCGCGTCGGCGAAAAAGGCGGAAGCAGCCGGATTGACCGTGAAATCGATTGAGGAGGCAGTGCAGGGGGCCGATGTGGTGATGATTCTTGCCCCCGATGAGCATCAGGCGCTGCTCTATAAGCGGTTGATTGAACCTCAGATCAAGCAAGGCGCCGCCTTGGCATTTGCGCATGGCTTCAATGTGCATTTTGAGCAAATTGTTCCGCGTCCAGATTTGGATGTGATTATGATTGCACCCAAGGGGCCAGGACATTTGGTGCGTTCCACCTATGTCGAAGGCGGAGGCGTGCCCAGCTTGATTGCGGTGTACCAGGATGCATCTGGTCAGGCCAAGAATATTGCATTGTCCTATGCCTCTGCCAATGGGGGTGGCCGTGCCGGTATTATCGAAACAACGTTCCGCGAAGAAACCGAAACCGATCTGTTCGGCGAACAAGCGGTGCTCTGTGGTGGCGCAACTGCGCTGGTACAGGCAGGTTTTGAAACTCTGACCGAAGCCGGTTATGCGCCTGAGATGGCTTATTTTGAATGCCTGCATGAACTCAAACTCATTGTTGATTTGATGTATGAGGGAGGGATTGCCAATATGCGGTATTCCATTTCCAATACGGCCGAATATGGCGACCTCACCCGCGGGCCGCGCGTGATTACCGAGGAAACCAAGGCCGAAATGCAGCGCATCCTGAAAGAAATACAGACCGGTGAGTTTGCGAGGGAGTTTATTATGGAAAACATGACTGGCGCGGCTACCTTGAAAGCCAAGCGACGTATCGGTCGCGAGCACCCCATTGAGGAGGTCGGTGGGCGTTTACGTGAGATGATGGCTTGGATCGGCGAGAACAAGCTGGTCGATAAATCCCGCAATTAGTCAACATCCCCAAGAGTGAGGCAGGGCGCCGTTGGCGGCGCACCTGCACAGACTATGACGCATCCAGAGGATCAGCCTCCAGATCCACGCCCCACCCAGCGACATCGTAGTATCTACCTGTTGCCCAATTTGTTTACGACCGCGGCCATGTTCGCGGGCTTCTTTGCCATCATTGCAGCGCAAAATGGCCGTTACAATGCAGCCGCCGTGGCGATTTTCATTGCGATGCTGCTCGATACCATCGATGGCCGAATTGCGCGTATGACCCATACGCAAACTGCGTTTGGCGCGCAGTACGATAGTCTGGCGGATTTAATTTCGTTTGGACTGGCGCCTGCATTAGTGATGTATGAGTGGTCGTTGCATTTCATGAACGATGTGGGACCAGGCTGGGCCAAACCCGGCTGGCTCGCGGCTTTTTTCTATACAGCGGCGGCTGCAATGCGCCTGGCCCGTTTCAATACCCTGGCTAACAATCACACTGACAAACCTGCAGAGACGCATTTTTTTGTTGGCCTGCCTAGCCCGACCGCGGCGGCTTTGATGATTGGCATGGTTTGGATTTTTTATGACATGGATGTGTCAGGGGAAGTCATGCGCGTGCCCGCTTTTCTGCTAACTTTGTTGGCCGGTGCTCTGATGGTGAGTAATTTTCGCTATTTGACATTCAAGGATATCGACTTTAAAAGCAAAGTGCCCTTTATAGGCGCATTGTTAATTGTTGTAGCATTAATGGCGATTGCCTTCGATCCACCTAAAATTCTGTTCTCAGGTTTCTTAATATATACCCTTTCCGCACCCATTACCTTTTTGTTTAGATTCAAACGCAAATCTTGAAAACATTAATTGCTACGTGGATGGACAGATTCCGCAGCAGGGGATTCGAGCCAACCTTGGCACAGCGGCTAGTACTCCCTATATGGCTGGGATTGTCTGTTACAACGTTCTGCGCGAATGCGGCGTGCGAGCCGGGCGATCCCCGGTTGGTCGTGGATCGAATGATGAATCTCGATGTAGCCGGTACAGATGCACAGCTTCAGTGGCTAGAACAACGTGATCCACAGCACCCCTTACTCGAGTTTCTACGCGCTATGGCGATTTTGAACCGCGCCTATACCACGGAGCGAATTGATCGGGCCGTGGAAGAGCGCGCGCTGGTGCCATTGCGACAAGCCGTAGATGCTGCACAACGGCGGCTCAATCAGGGTGATGACGATCCGCAAGTCCGTTTGGCGCTGGGATTGTCTCAGGCTTTTGTGGCGTCGATCTATTTTGCCCACGAAAAATCACTCAAAGCCTATCGGTTTGGCCGTGCAGGAAGAGAAACCCTGGAAGCACTGGTTGCGGAGCACCCGGAAATGGAAGATGCGTATCTCGGTTTGGGGCTTTACAACTACTATCTGGGTTCTATTGATTCCAAAGGTATGCGGTTTGGCGCTAAGCTCATGGGGATGACTGGGGATCGTGATCTTGGTATTTATTACCTGGAGCAAGCTGTACAAAATGCCCCCACCGTGGCGCCGGTAGCAGCTCGTGTACTGCTGATGGAGGTGGATCTGCCCGACAGTGAAATGTGCCGTTATCGCGATTTGGCAGAGCAGATGCATCAACGCTATTATTCCAACCGAATTTTCGACTTGATTGCTAAAATCATTCCTCTGGAATGCCGTTTGGCGGAAGGCGACGGCTTGCCAATCAGCCCGGATGCGGGGTTGGTGCTCAACCCAGGATGCAATGAGGATCAAGCTGCCTACTAAGACAATCCAACTTAACAGGTTGTTGAAAAACTCTCAGCTGGCACGATCCAGCGTTAACTGTGGCTCAAAATGCTCATTGACTGCGTGTAAACTGCGCTTTGTCTCCAGATTTTGCCTTGTCTCGCACTCACCTGAGAGTTTTTCAACAGCCTGTTAAAGGCTCATGCAGAGCACCCCAGATGTGGTGGGCCTAGGCGC
>JANTGD010000137.1 GCA_024763135.1 Thiotrichales bacterium
CTACAGATGACCCCTTGATGGCTCACCCAAAGGGCGCAAACCCACGCGTTCAGAACAAGGCATTGTTGCGAAGCCATGGTTGTTCCATGTCGAGCAGAAATAACGCCGTGCTGGACGCGTGGGTTTGCGCTGATATAGACAGTTTGAACTTGTCGGTGTACTAGTCCTGATGCTTCGTCCGAGTATCCGTGACTGATTCATCTGCGGTACTGGCAGGCTCGGCCTCTGCTTCCTTTGGTGTCTCGTCTGCCGGCTGTTCACCTAAATCGAGTGAGGGATGGATTGCATCGATATCTTGTAATTCCTTGAGACTCGGAAGCTGATCGAGCGATTGAAGGTTGAAATAATCGAGGAACGCTTTTGTGGTTGCGTATAATGCAGGTCTGCCCGGAACATCTCGATGGCCGACAACTTGTACCCATTCGCGCTCTACCAGCGTTTTCACAATATGCGAGCTCACCGCAACCCCTCTGACATCTTCAATTTCTCCCCGCGTGATGGGCTGACGATAAGCAATCAATGCGAGGGTCTCAAGCAAAGCACGTGAGTAGCGGGGGGGGCGTTCCTCCCATAATCGGGCCACTTGGCGAGCGATCGCTTGTTTGACTTGAAAACGATAACCGCTCGCTACCAATTTCAACTCGATGCCCCGCTGCCCACAGGCCTCCTCCAATGCATGCAAAGCAGATTGCACGTCTGCCCGAGAGGGAGCTGCGTCGTTATCTTCGAACAAGCGTAGTAAACGTTCGATACTCAAAGGGCCATCTGCTGCGAGAATCGCGGCCTCAAGCACTTGAATGAGTTCAGTCCTCTCCACTCGAAGCCTCCGGAGCAGCGGGTTTTACGTAGATCGGTGCGAAAGGCTCGGATTGCGCGAGGTCAATCAGGTGAGCTTTGAGGAGTTCGAGGATTGCCATAAAACTGACTACCACCCCGAGTCGCCCTTCGTCGGGGGAGAACAGCTGGGTAAACTCTACAAAGCCTTCACTCTTCCGCAAGGTTTCCAATACCTGCGACATCCGTTCCCGTAATGACAAAGTTTCCCGCTCGACACGATGACTGGTAAACATCTCGGCGCGCGACATGACGTCTTTTAATGCCAGCAACACCTCCCGCAGTTCAACCGGCACTTCGGTTTTTTGTTGCTCGATGACGGGTAGCACAGCATGGGCGGCAAACAGATCCCGCTCCATTCTTGGCAATGTATCGAGATCCTGTGCGGCTTGCTTGAATTGCTCGTACTCTTGCAACCGCCTCACCAATTCAGCGCGCGGATCTTCCTCCTCTTCCGTTTCTACCGATCGTGGCAGCAGCATGCGCGACTTGATCTCCGCAAGCATGGCCGCCATCACCAGATATTCAGCAGCTAGCTCCCAACGCATCGCCTGCATCATCTCAATGTACTCCATATATTGCTGCGTCACAGCAGCAATTGGAATATCCAGGACATTAAGATTCTGCCGTTTGATCAGATAGAGCAGCAGATCCAGAGGACCCTCGAAGGCATCGAGAAACACTTCCAGGGCATCGGGAGGTATATACAAATCCGTCGGCGGCGTAGTCAGCGGTTCACCCTGTACAATGGCAAACGGCATCTCTCCTTGGTTACCCGCAATGTTCACCGTAGGGTGGGTGGTCTGCTCCCCCATCAATTAATCTGCCAGTCCCATTGCTCTGCGCACTTCCTCCATTGTATCCCGGGCAATATCCCGCGCCGCTTCGCTCCCCTCATCGATGATCTCCTCTACGGCACCGCGGTCTTTTTCATACTCAGTCGCGCGCTCTCGGATAGGCTTGAGTTCTGCCTGCACCGCATCAATCACTGGTTGCTTGCACTCCACGCAACCGATTTCTGCAGAGCGGCAGCCTTGTTGGACCCAATTACGTGTCGTTTGGTCCGAGTAAATTAAATGAAACTGCCACACGGGACATTTTTCTGGGTCACCCGGATCATTACGTCGCACCCGGGCTGGATCGGTGGGCATGGTGCGTAGTTTCTTCTCAATTGTATCGGGATGATCGCGCAGCTCAATTGTATTGCCATAGGACTTGGACATCTTTTGCCCGTCCAAACCCGGCATCTTCGCTGCTTCGGTGAGAATCGCCTGGGGTTCTGGAAGAATGATCTTGCCGGACCCCTCGAGATAGCCGAACAAGCGCTCCTTATCACCTACAGAGATATTTTGCTGACCTTCGAGCAGCGCCTTCGCCACGGCCAGGGCATCCTGATCGCCTTTCTCCAGGTAGGCCTTGCGATGCCTGCGGTACAATTTGGCGTCCTTTTTTCCCATTTTGGCAATGGCCTGCTCCGCCTTTTCCTCGAAACCGGGTTCACGTCCATAAAGATGGTTGAAGCGCCTTGCAATCTCCCGCGTGATTTCGATATGCGCAACCTGATCTTCTCCCACCGGCACGCCTCCCGCTTTGTAGACAAGCACATCGGCACTCTGTAACAAGGGATAGCCCAAGAAACCGTAAGTCGCCAGATCGCGCTCACGGAGCTTCTCTTGCTGGTCCTTATAAGTAGGCACACGCTCTAACCAACCTAACGGCGTGATCATCGACAATAGCAAATGTAATTCCGCATGCTCGGGAACATGGGATTGTACAAACAATCTCGCTGCTCCAGGGCTGATGCCCGCTGCTAGCCAGTCGATCACCATATCCAGTACGTTTTCGCCAATACTCGAGGGATCTTCGTAGTGCGTCGTCAAAGCATGCCAATCTGCAACAAAAAAGAAGCATTCTTTGCTGTGCTGCAGATCGACCCAGTTTTTCAACACGCCACGATAATGTCCCAAGTGCAATCGTCCCGTGGGACGCATTCCGGATACAATACGTCGATTACTCGGATCAGATAAGGCCATAATTCCCGCCTAAGAGTTGATAAATCCTATTGATATCGCCCATTTACATGGGTTTAAGCAAATGATCGTTGAGCTGTACAACGCTCTAATCACGATTGCACGCAGCACAATCTACCGCCCAACGCATCGGCACACTCATCACCTACCCTCAGTCATAGAACAATGCACTGAGCTAGCCAAGAGGCCCATTCAGGCAGTCTTTTTCGCGGCTGCTTAACCTGATACGACACTGTGCAAGCCTTGCAATTGAACTTCTCACCACAGATTGCAACACCCGCTTTTAGGGCGACTGAGTGAGCAAGCGTACTGTGATGCTGGGGATATCGTATCGCTCAGTGACTCAGACAATCCCTGGCGGCTTGCCTGAGAATAGAGAGGCTGCTGCGGAAAAACTGAAATTGTCTGGATTTCCCGCTCACTCCCGTTTAACAACGCAAGCAATTGCCTCGTCGAATCAGGGAACAACCCAGTTCAAACCAGCATCCCCCTCGCGATGCCTTCTAATCTCGGACAGCCTCCCGCTACTCCGACCACCTTTTGTCGGGAGATGCAAAGCAGCGCCTACATCGGAAGAGATAGTGCCGTCATCATCATAGCATTGACTGCATTGACAAGCGGACTGATCAGCTTATCCCAAATGCCCAGGTAAAGGAGACCGATCAGAATAAAAATACCATAGGGCTCAATGCGATCCAGCATCAATGCTCCCTGAGTAGGCAGCAACCATGCCAGTATCCGACTCCCATCCAGGGGAGGTAAGGGTAAGAAATTCAACACCGCCAAAATAATGTTGAGTGTCATGCCAATCTTCCCCATGAGTATCAAAGGCAGGGTCATCCAGTGCAGGGATTCCGGCAATACAATCGCAAGTTTGACCACCATCCCCCAGGCAAGCGCCATCAACAGATTCGATGTGGGTCCTGCCAATGCCACGATCGCCATATCATGGCGCGGGCGCTTGAAATTGCGCAGATCCACCGGGACTGGTTTAGCCCAGCCAAAAATAAACCCCCCGAGTAATAGCAGCACCATCGGCACGACAATTGTACCGATCAGATCAATATGGGGGAGTGGGTTGAAAGTCAAACGCCCCTGCGATTTCGCCGTGGGGTCACCCAATCGATACGCCACCCAGCCATGCGCCGCCTCATGGACCGTGATCGCTAAAATCAGTGGCAAAATAGCGACACTGACCAGTTGAACTACATTCATCAATGCAACTCCAACCAGTCAATCGCACCCTTGCCTTTACGAAGGATTTCCGGACGCCCCTGTGTCATATCGATGACCGTCGACGGATCGATATCGCAAAAACCTCCGTCGATGACCAAATCGACTTCATGCTCCAACAACACCCGAATCTGGTAAGGATCGGTCAGGGGCATGTCTGTATCAGGCAGTATCAAGGTACTGCTCATAATCGGCTCGCCCAGCGCATCGGTTAGTTCGAGCGCAATCTGATTGTCCGGAATTCGCACCCCAATTGTGCGCCGCTTGGGGTGCTGTAGACGTCTGGGTACGTCCTTGGTCGCTTTGAGAATAAAGGTATAGGGGCCTGGCGTGAGGCTTTTAATCAGGCGAAAGGCGTCATTGTCCAATTGCGCGTAGTTGGACACCTGGGATAAGTCTCGACACATGAGCGTAAAATGGTGATCTTTATCGACCTGCCGAATTCTGCGGATTCGCTCCATTGCCCCCTTATTTCCAATCTCACAACCCAGGGCATAGCAAGAGTCGGTGGGATAAACAATCACACCTCCCTGGCGAATGATCTTGACTGCTTGATCGATCAAGCGCTTTTGGGGATTCTCCGGATGGATTTCGAAATATTGGCTCATGGTGATGTGATGAGGTTAGGAGGCGGCCAAAAAAGCGGTAATGATAGAGCCTTAAGGCTAATTGGCAAGCAGCAAAAGCAATACAAGCCTCACTTGTCTGCCTGGTAACACTACCTTCCAGTTTAATATATTACTTTATAAAATTTTAATATCCTATTGATATTAATCGTATTAATAGTTTTATCGAACTGCGTACCTTGCACATATTCGAGTATTAGCGATCACCACACAGCCTTTCAGAATTGGCACTCCGCTTGCATTTCAAATGCAGTTCAGTCGCTTAAAGTTTATAGGCAATTCATCCATTTGCGGTATGATGTGCCTCGTCGAAATACATAGCGGAACCTCGTCACCCATGTACTACGTTATCTTTGCGGAAGATCGGGAAGACAGTCTCAAAGCACGACTTCAAGCACGGCCCGCCCATCTCGAGCGGCTACGCGCTTTGCTCGACCAGGGGCGCTTGCTGGTAGCCGGTCCCTGTCCAGCGATCGATTCACCCGATCCAGGCCCTGCGGGCTTCAGCGGCAGCGTCGTTATCGCTGAGTTCCCTTCTCTCGAGGACGCCGAGGCCTGGGCAGACAATGACCCCTATGTCCATGCGAATGTTTACCAGCAGGTCATCGTTCGACCCTTCAATCGCGTACTCCCTTGACCTCCCACCGAGGCTGGCCCGGCAACCCTGCGATGCGATGACTGTGCCCGCAATGACTGATAGCGATCAACTGATTTGATCGAACGGATTCAATGCTGGCGCTTTCTCTGCGGCCGAAAGAACCCTTTGCTTCGCGCCTTTATTGTTCGCTGCAAGCAGTCAAGTTCACTAGGCTTTCGGGAGCCTGTCAGAGTACTAAGCGGCATAGCGAGGGAGAAGCGGATTCGAGGCGAATAGTGGTGATATTGAACGAAAATCCCGGGGATTCCGGCCAAATTCAGCTTTTCCACAGTAGTATTTCTAATCTCGGAGAGGCGCTTAGTCCTCCAACAAACGTGTTCTGATGAGTCTAGAGCGACCCATTCAGCCGATGCAAAGGGGCAGTCTGCAGGGAATGGTAAACCCTTTTCAACGCCTGCAACGCGATAGTAGCTGATTGGGGCACTCTACCCATTAAAACATGATGTTCGTAATTCGAAGAAACCATTTTAATGCAACTTTTTTTAAGGAAACACAATGATGCAACAAACAGGACTTAAGAAATCACTGTTACTCAGCGGCCTGATCGCGCTGGCCCTCACCAGCCAGGTCGAAGCGAAAGACGAATCGGCGAACGCCGCGGTATTGGCAACCGTCAATGGTGCACCGATCACCATGGACGACCTGAACCAATACGTGTCCAGCAAAACGGCCGCAGGTGCGCGCGTGTCACAAAATCCCGCCCATTTACTTGATGAAGTCATCAATCGAGAACTCCTGAAGCAAGCCGCATTGAAAGCAGGCATTGAGCAAACCGAGGATTTTAAGCGCGCCCTCGAAGCACAGAAAACGAACCTGCTGCTCAATAGCTTATTGAGCCAGAAGATTGAGCAGTTGGATCTGAGCGATGACGCACTCAAAAAAGAGTACGATGCACAGATGAAGCAGGCCGATCTAAAGGAATACAAAGCCCGCCATATCCTCGTGAAAACCGAACAGGAAGCCAAAGAGATTTTAGCTGAGTTGAAAAAAGGCGCAGACTTCGAAAAGCTGGCAAAAGAGAAATCCACCGGCCCCTCCGGCCCCAATGGAGGAGATCTGGGGTGGTTTAAAGCTGGATCTATGGTTCCCGAATTTGCCACTGCAGTGAAACAAATGAAGCCCGGCTCGGTGAGTGACAAACCCGTAAAAACCAAGTTCGGCTGGCACATCATCAAACTGGAAGAAACCCGCGACGTAAAGCCACCCAGTTTCGAACAATCAAAAAGTAGCCTAAAGTCGATTATGGCCAATCAAGCGATTCAATCTTATATTGATGAGCTTCGTAAAAACGCCAAAATCGACCTAAAGGGAATGGATCACCCCCCCAAATCAAAGACTCAGTAGAAACGCACTTTGAGACTGCTGCGCTGCCTCCCGTTTGATGAGGTGTTGCACACTTTGGCACAAGCCTGAATGCAACACACCGGCAGCGCGGCTTTTAAAGGAAATAGGATAGGCGCGGGACGAGCAGCGCGCTAATGGACTGCGCAGCAGTTATGCGACTGCTTCTATAACACTCCGTTCTGCTGACATGGCGAGTCATCCATCGCACCTGCTGTGACATCAGGCGGCATGTACCTGGGACATCTGTTTCAATGTATCTTCAGCATGACGGCCCAGCTGCCTGCTGCGCTGAGAAGTCGTTTCTACTAACTGCGTGTTTTGCTGAATACTTTCATTGATCGTCTGGATATTTCCTGCCAACGCATCCACACCAATCGTTTGCTCCTGCCCTGCATGGGCAATTTCGCTCAATAAATTAGCTACATTGCGAACCTCGTCAATCACTTTAGTGAGCGCCGCACCAGAATTGTCGACCAGCGCGGTACCTTCTTCGACTTTACCAATGGTATCCTCGATCAGTCGCTTGACTTCAGTGGCCGAGTTTGCGGTGTGTTGAGATAAACTCCTGACTTCATCAGCAACGACCGCGAAACCGCGCCCTTGTTCACCGGCGTGCGCCGCTTCAACTGCCGCATTGATTGCCAGGAGGTTGGTTTTAAACGCGATTTCATCAATAACCGAGATGATTTCACCAATCTTGAGGCTCGCCTCACTGACACGTTTCATCGCCTTGATCGCCTCAGCAAGGGTTTTACCGCCGTCTTCAGCATACGTGGTTGCTTGGGCCGCTATTTGATCCGCATCGTGCGTATTTTCCGCGGTGTTTTTCACCAAACTACTGATTTCTGTGATATTTGAAGCGGATTCCTCCATCGATGCAGCCGTCGTATTGAAATTATTGGTGACCGAATCGAGTTGCCGATTGAGCTCCAGCAATCTCAGCACAGTCTCCCCGGTATCGGTCAAATCGAAGCCGAGTTTGATTTGCGCAATCCGCACAGCGCGTTGTAGTTGTCCAATTTCATCATCGCGATCGATACTGCACCATTGAAAATAGTCTCCCTCGCTCATCAACCGAATCTTGTGAATTACGCGCTGGATCGGAGTTGAAAACTTGTCTTTGAGATTGAAAGAGAGAAACATCACTGCAGCACTGCTTAAAACTACGGGAAACAGTAAGAGACTCAGCGGAGCTCCCAACGCGACCAAACCGAGCAGCAACAGTTGCATCGCCACCACAGCTAACGTCACAGTCGCAATCTGACGATTAGCATCTACCTGCTTCAGGCGACACCAAAGTGTACGTTTAGGCTTGGGCAAACCTTGTGCCTGGTTAGGGTCGAGCATAAGCGTATCGTAGAGACGCTCGGCATCACGGACCTGCTGTGCAGTCGGCTTGGTACGGACCGACATATAACCGACAATCTCTCCACGTTCGGTAATCGGTGCCACATTGGCTTGTACCCAATAATGGTCCCCCGTCTTGGTACGGTTTTTCACGATACCGATCCACGGATCTCCCTTTTGAATGCTGGCCCACATATCTGCGAAGGCAGCTGGCGGCATATCGGGATGACGCACAATATTATGGCTCTGCCCTAGTAGCTCTTCTTCCGAAAATCCGCTGATCGCGATGAAATCGCTGTTGCAGTAGGTGATTCTGCCCTTGAGATCGGTCTTCGATACTAAAATAGCGCCTTCTCGCATACTGCGCTCAATGCCGGTGACAGGTAGGTTCTTTTTCATTCTGTTCCGCTTCTCCCAGGCCAACAGGCCAAGATTGATCTACAGCGGCTTAAACCGTTGGAATATGGATTAGCCTCTCG
>JANTGD010000138.1 GCA_024763135.1 Thiotrichales bacterium
CTGCCTTGCGCTCCGCCTCTGCCTTGCGCTCCGCCTCTGCCCTGCGCTCCGCCTCTGCCCTGCGATCCGCCTCTGCCCTGCGATCCGCCTCTGCCTTGCGATCCGCCTCTGCCCTGCGATCCGCCTCCGCCTTGCGCTCCGCCTCCGCCTTGCGCTCCGCCTCCGCCTTGCGATCCACGCCGCCATCACGCTCTGCGGTCACCTTGCGCTCGGGCTCTTCCTGGCGATGGTCAGCTGGCTCGCCACCCGAACCCTCGAATATGGCCGCAGCATCCGGTTGCTGCCGGTGGTCCGGCGGCGGAGAACGCAGGACCCAGGGCAACGAGACGCCCAGCAACACGGCCATCGACACCAGGGCTGCCACCTTCCAATACCGGCCTGGGCGGTGGCTGGGGTTACCCTGCCCGCTGCTATCCGGCGCTGTTCGGCCGCTTGCGGGCGGGGCAGCTAGCGCATCCGGATCGGCTCCCGGGTCATCCTGCTGCGGCCCGTCCCTGCCGGCAGCGGCCTTCTCCAGCCAGCGTTCCAGTATCCCGACCAGGCGGGCAACGTCATACTCCCAGCGTGTATTGCTCAATTCATGCGCCTGTCGCCGCGCCAGGGACGCCAGGTTGTCAGGCAGTTCATCCGCGGTCGGCATGACCGCCCCATTCACAAGCACCGGCAGCACACACAGGTCACGGCTCAGCGCATTCGCGACTTCCAGACGAATGAAGTCATGCGGATCCTCCAGTCGGCGCCGGCCACGGGCATCCGTGGCATCGAGCCACCCCGGGCCAATGACGACCACCAGTGCGCCGCAAGACGCCATGGCCTCGTTGATGCCATTGACAAAGTCGACGCCGGGCTCCAGCGCCTCGATGTCCATGAACACACTGTCCTTTCCGAAGTGTGAGGCCAGGCGATCATAGAGACGTCCGGCATAACCGGCCGAGTCGGCCCGTCGATAACTTATGAAAATGCCAGACATCGCTGCTCAGTGTCTCCCGTGATGGTGGCTGCGCCGCAAGGACTGAAAACATAGCGTACGGACCGAGCCCGTTTCCGGTTCGGCATACGGCACATGGGCCCGGCAGACCATCGAGGCGCCCTCTCCCGGGCCGCAGGATCGAGTCCGCCCGGGACTGGATCGGCATCCCAGTTCCCGGACAGTTTCTCCCTGGGGGGCTTGTTTGCGATCCCATGAATGAACATAACATGCGGCATGTGCAGTTCTCTTTGTTGTCACCGGCTCAGCCCAATACCGAAATCCGCGTACCCCCTGACTGCATGCAAGTATAGATCGCCGGGTCGAGGATGCCTCCGAACCTGGCCCACTCGAAACGTGGCTTTGTAGCTGTTTCCCTCGGCAGTATCCCTGGTCAGGCAGTCCGGGAAACCCGGGATTCCCACATCCGGCCGCACACGACTGGCATCCGGTAAATAAAGCAGGCAGAGGACCCTTCGGATCAGACTGACACCCCAGACGTCAATTTTCGGACCTGCCCTGCCTTCCCGCCGCGGCACCTTCAACCGAGGTCTTCGATTGTTCCGCGCCGCCCACGATCGATGTGTTGCGGGTCATCAGTATCTTTCCCACTCCAGCCAAATAACTGCGTGGATTCTTTCCGTTCTTTTCAAGGAACTCATAGCCGAGACGCTCCAACTCCGCGGCCGCGATCCGATTGGCCTGCCACTTGCGCTGAAAATCTCCGCTGGTCGAGATAGTTATGAGAATAGCTGCTGTCACAGCAAGAGCCGCAGCAACATCCTTCTTGAGCGCCTCGTTCTTCAGCACGGATTCCAATTTCAGCACAAGGCCCGCCAAGGCACTAAGAGCCGCTGCAATAAACGTCGAACCCCAATAGACGCCACTCCATCGCGCTGCGTTCAATCGAGTCTCATGATAGTTTGTGAGAATTGCTTTCGCGACAAGGGCCTCGTCCGTATTCTCTCCCTGAATGACGCCCCGGAGAGCGTCGTCAAGCGCCTCGCCGCGCGTGCTGCTGCCATCCTCCACAAAGTGCCACCATGCAGCGGTAGAGGCGAATGCGAGTGCAATGGCCAACAGGACGATGGGGCCGAATGTCTTCGGTGTTAGATTCATGCATTATCCTTGATGTCGTCACAGTAGGGACAGCGGCTACCGGGCACCTCCTGCATAGATCCCGGAGTGCGATTTTCGTGCACACCGATTCCTCGACTGTATTCGCTTTCGAGGAGTTCGATAAGCGGAGTTGATCGCCATCCGGGGGTTTGCAGCCGATTAGCGTTAAATCCGACAGACTCCTAGTACTGCCCCTTCCTCAAACGCTTAGCCGTGAGTTTCTCCAACTTTCTTCGGTAGACTCCGGATTCCCATTTCGATTTTTCTTGCTGCTGCGATTTCCAGACCTCACCAGATAGAACAGCGCCTACGGCATGGATTGCTTCGTGACGACTGAGCCCTTGGCGCATCAGCTTTGCTATCGTGGCTGGAACCGGCTCAACCCCCATTGCGATTTGATTTTCGACAACCACATGGATTCCCGCATGGACTTCCATTTGAGCTTCTTCCAAAGGCATCTCTTCTGCTGTTTCGCGAAATGACCTTACCAACTCGACGCGCTCATCCTCTGGCCAGGCAAGCCATTCTTCAGGTACAGGGGCAATTGACGGATCGTATGTATTCATGGCTGGAAATTGGGTCGATTATTTTTAAACGTGATGCTCAGCGGGATCGAATACGAGGTGGCTTTTGAGAAAACAATGCCGACCGCATGCCCCTGAGCCGGGGGATATTCCACAACGCATATGGTTGCTTTGCAATGACATCATCCTTGCCATCCGAGTACAAGCCACTCTACGAGACCCATCCGAAACACCTACACCAAAACCGGTTGCTGAAAAACCCGCACGCTGTCCGGCGCGGGGCTCCCCTGGCTGATTTGGCCCGCCCATGCGGATCCTGCAGACGTGCCCATCGCCGCAACGGCTACGCGGTGAAGAACTCGCCACGGTGCGGCGCGCAATGCAGTGCCTGCACAGGGCCCCCAGCTGAAAAGCTTTCTTCCATGCAGCAGGATGCCGACCGGGCTTGTCCAGCAAACAGTTCAGATCGCGGCTTCGCGCGATCCAACCTTATTCGTAAGGCTTTTTATTTCACATATATCGTGATTTTTTCAGATACGACAGGTGGTTCATGAGGTATATGAAGATAATTACCCATCACTAATTGAAGTGTGTGCTTACCTTTAGGTAACTCAATAGTCGTTTCAGTCTGACCTCCGCCGAAATGCTTAACATCTTTTCCCATTGGCACACCTGCGGCTGGTAGCGAATCGGCATCAATTAGTAAGTGATGATGACCAGTATTGGCTTTGTCTAACCCTGCCGGAGAAACACCCATACCTGCCAAGCCAAATTTAACTGTAACTGTCTGGCCGACTGTTTCACCATCTGCAGGTGAAATTATATACACATATGCTCCGTTAGCGGACGGTGACACATTATCACCCGCTGTTACCGCATACGGAAAAAGCGAAAGAGTTAAGAAGAACAGATAAGTTATTTTGCTTTTCATTAAATATATCCTCATTGGTTAATTGCCCGATTTTTGTAATAGACCTGCGTGGGCAATGCAAGCCTCTCGCGGTAGGAACGCCCGTTACCGGGCGCCCCCCGCACAGACCCGGACGTGCAGTTTTCCGTCCTTAGGTTCGTCAACGGTGCATCCCTGCACCACTCCTCCCGCATCCGTTTCTCCGGTTGTACTCGCTTCCGCGCGGACCATCACACCCTTCTGAATACAGGATCCCATACGGGAATCGCCTTACCAAAGACCTTCTGACATCCCCTTCTAGCACAGCCCACGCCTTTGGAACATCCACTGCCCGTTTGATCGTAGAATGAACTTCTAGCGCGAAGTCATAGCCAAACCCTGGCTCAATGTCTTCGTAATAATCTATTGCTGCATTGAATTCTTTCTCTGCTTCCGGATGAAAGGAAAAGCTCATTTGTCAAATCTTTCCCAGACCTTACCAAAAACTTCTTCTCCCGGTACTGCTGCCACATGGCCAGACCTGAGTTCAGCAAGCCGCCGTTTTGCTTCTTTAGCCCATTTCTTGTCAATTTCCGACTCCGGCTGATTCAGGCTACGCAGTAGGGAGTCCACAACTAGGGCACGTGCTTCAACTGGCAGCGATACTGCTTCATCGATAAGTTTCTTTGTGTTCATGTATTCACCTTTGGTTATGCCCCATATAGCCGAACGCCAATGTTCAGCGCCCCAAATGCGAAGCGGCTTTTTACGAAAGAATGCCGTAGGCATGCGTAAAAAGCCGCGTAGTGTTTGAGGTCCGCTGGAACTACTTGTCAGAAGCAATTTGTTCCAGGCGTTCGGCTAGCCACACCTTGATTACCGACTGGCGCGTGACTCCCAAGCGACCTGCCTCCCGATCAAGGGATTCAATCATCCAGGTGGGAAAATCCACATTGACCCGGCGCTGCTCCTGAAGAGGCCTACGGGCCTTGGAAAGATCGACCACATCTGTGACATCCTCGCCTTTTTCAAATTTGGCATCGAAGTTCTTAGCTTTCATAAATGGTTACCTCTTCAACTCGGGAGCGACGAACGGAGATGATTCGAACATTGCCATCCCGAGGAGTAACAACCGCAGACCAATGTTTTCCTCGGATTTTTCCGATTACCAGGAAACGTTCTTCGTCCGTGGTTCTTGCCGGGATTTCAACAAGATACGGATCTTTCCAAAGTGCCTGAGCATCGACGAAATCGATGCCGTGCTTCTTCAGATTGCCTTGGCTTTTCCGTTCATCGTATTCAAATGCGTACATGGTATAGAAACTATACCCATATCGCGCAGTAGGCAAGCGACCTTTCCGCTTCTCTCGCGGTAGGAACGCCCGTTACCGGGCGCCCCCCGCACAGACCCGGACGTGCCGTTTTCCCACATCCCCGGTTCCCCGGTTGTACTCGCTTCCGCGCGGACCATCACAGTTACCCGCTGCATGACCCAGTGGCTATTCCCCTCATCTCTGTTTACCCGTGTTTACCCCGCCTCCAACGCCTTGCTAAGCGGCAGCCAACCCTTCCAGAGAAGTGAAAGAGTCATTGAACTCAAATTTACCACGATTAATAAAAGAAGCTACGGGTTGGCTGTCCGATTCTTGAGCAACTTGTTAGCCGCTTTTTTACCAACCACTATAAATTGGTTAACATAGGATACTTTTCTGTCCTGCCTTCGTAAAGCAACAAACAATTTTTTCTGTATACCATTTTTACCGATGCGTTTTTTGTGTATGTCTAGTTTTTCAACATAAGTATCAGCCAACCATTCAGGTAAAACACATACACCGTGGCCTAAAGCAACCATTTGTAGCATAAGGTCAACTGATTCTATCTTTTTTATTCTTTCAGGCATGACGTAAGCGGGGTTTAAAAACTGATTAAGAATATCTAAGCGATCAAAGTTAACAGGAAATGTCAGTAATGTTTCATTTGAAAAATGTTCTGGCCTTATGATTTTTTGTCTTGTTAGTTGGTGCTGATTTTCTGTCAATAAAACCAGCTCATATTTAACTAACTCCTCATAGACAATATTGTCTTTTTTCTCTATATCTGGTGTTACCAATACATCAATATGATGATTCAATAGCCCTTCTAAGCCTGAAAACTGAAATTTATTGACAATATCAATATCCACATCAGGCATTTGTTTCAGAAAAATACCGATAACACTGGTTAGCCACTCATAGCAAGGATAACACTCCACACCGATACGCAAAACACCTTGGCGGCCTTCACCATAAGCTTTGAGCATATTTTCCGTTTGTTCCAGTACGGGCAATACTTGCTGAGCCGTTTGTAACAACAATTCCCCAGCCTGTGTAAGCCTTAAATTCCTGCCTTTTCGCTCCCAAAGCCTTATCTCCAATTTTTTCTCTAAGTAACGTATTTGATGAGAAAGGGCAGATTGGCTTAAACAAAGGGAATTAGCAGCTTCTGTTAATGTCCCATTATGGTGTAGTGCCTGCATGATTTTAAGATGACTATGCTCAATCATTTATGAATATTTCTCATGGTTTGGGTAAAAACCATCATTATCATTCATTTATCGACAGAAGTACACTAGCCATTTTTATGCAATGGATAGATACATGATCACTACACATAATCTTGGTTTCCCCAGAATCGGCAAAAAGCGAGAACTTAAATTCGCTTTGGAAAAATACTGGAAGAGGGATATTACACAAAACGAATTATGCGACATTGCCGCCACATTGCGACATGAACATTGGCAAAACCAAGAACAACTTGATTTGCTGCCTGTTGGCGATTTTTCCTTTTATGATCAGGTGCTGGACACCAGCTTTATGCTAGGCAACTTACCAGAACGTGTTCAGAATATTACTGATAACACACTGGATAACTATTTTCGGGTTGCCCGAGGTCGTTCATCTTCCAATGAATCTGAATGCTCCTGTATCCAGGCGGGTGAAATGACAAAGTGGTTTGATACCAATTATCATTATATTGTGCCCGAGTTTGATCAGAATACTCAGTTCAGTCTTGATTCCAGCTCCCTGCTTGAACAAATTGCTGAAGCACAGCAACAAGGTCACAACATAAAGCCTGTGATCATCGGCCCTGTGACCTATCTATGGTTAGGCAAAGCCAAAGACGAGAGCAATAAACTAGATTTGCTGGATAAGTTGTTACCTGTTTATGCCGAATTATTTAGCGAGCTAGAAAAAACAGGTATTGAGTGGCTACAAATTGATGAGCCTGTTTTGGTTACTGAGTTATCAGATGCATGGCAACATGCATTAAGAAATGCCTACCACACCTTACAAAGCACCCCGCTAAAATTACTACTAACCACCTACTTTGGCGAGCTACAGGAAAATCTGCAATTATCCTGCACGCTTCCCGTTGATGGAGTGCATATTGATGCCATTAATGGCAAAGATGAAGTGGCTAAAGTCATTGATTGGCTACCGTCGCACAAAATACTTTCTTTAGGTGTGATTAATGGGCGTAATATCTGGAAAACAGACCTAAGTGATACAGTAAAATG
This sequence comes from Thiotrichales bacterium, assembly GCA_024763135.1. Lineage (GTDB taxonomy): Bacteria > Pseudomonadota > Gammaproteobacteria > UWMA-0217 > UWMA-0217 > JANTGD01. The sequence continues at coordinate 7,056 of JANTGD010000138.1, forward strand.
GTTAAAGCCAATATATGAGCGTTTACAGGATCGCTTGTGGCTTGCACCTTCCTGCTCTTTACTTCATGTACCTGTTGATTTAGACAATGAACAGAAACTGGATAGTGAAATTAAATCCTGGTTTGCGTTTGCCATTCAGAAGCTGGAAGAATTAGCCTTATTAGCATCTACTCTCAGTGAGGGTGAAAGTAGTGTAGAAAAACAACTGGCAGAAAACAAAGCGGTTATAGATAGTAGAAAACACTCAAGTCGTGTTCATAACCAGAGCGTTAAAAGTAGAGTGCTTGAAATCACAGATGAGATGGGAAATCGCCAGTCTCAATACAACGAGCGGGCAACGATTCAACGTAAAAAATTAAATTTGCCACTTTACCCAACAACAACCATTGGTTCATTCCCGCAAACGCTTGAAATCCGAAAAGCCCGAAGGGATTTTCGAGTCGGTACGCTTGCAGAGGAACAGTATCGGATAGCGATGCAAAACGAAATAAAACACTGTGTCAATGAACAGGAAACATTAGGACTGGATGTTTTTGTCCATGGCGAGCCTGAAAGAAATGACATGGTTGAATACTTTGGCGAACAACTAACGGGCTACGCATTTACACAATTTGGCTGGGTTCAGTCGTATGGTTCCCGATGCGTCAAGCCACCAATTATTTATGGTGATATTTCCCGACCCGAACCGATGACAGTGGCATGGGCACACTACGCCCAGTCATTAACCGATAAGCCTATGAAAGGCATGTTGACAGGACCGGTGACTATTTTGAACTGGTCATTTGTACGTGATGATCAGCCTCGCTCCGAAACCTGTCTGCAACTCGCCTTAGCCATTCGCGATGAGGTATTAGACCTCGAAAAATCGGGTATTACCATGATTCAAATTGATGAAGCTGCCTTGCGCGAAGGTTTGCCATTACGAAAATCGCAATGGCAGTCTTACCTTGACTGGGCAATCAAATCATTCCGAATTACCGCCAACGGCGTAACGGACGAAACACAGATACATACCCATATGTGTTATTCAGAATTTAATGACATTATCGCGTCTATAGCTGATATGGATGCTGATGTGATTACTATTGAAACATCTCGGTCCGATATGGAATTACTGGATGTATTTGATGAATTTCGTTACCCAAATGAAATTGGGCCGGGTGTTTATGATATTCACTCACCCAATATACCAAGCGTAAAATCCATTGTTGATTTAATGAATAAAGCAAAACAGCGTATTCCCGCTGAACGCTTATGGGTCAACCCCGATTGTGGGTTGAAAACCCGGCATTGGGATGAAGTTAAACCTGCACTTGCTAATATGGTCGAAGCAAGTGAAATTTTGAGACAAGAAAGGTAACTTTTTTCTTATCAAGATCAGCAACCTATAGCAGGTTGCTGTTTTTTTACGGCTCTCGCGGTAGGAACCCCTGTTACCAGG